>JAMLIA010000030.1 GCA_023954495.1 Thermomicrobiales bacterium
CCGCGCGATTTATGATTCGAGCGTGGAGATGGCCCCGAGGAGAGGATGTGCATGACTGGTCCGACGACGCTACAAGAGTTTCTCGCTGGCGCTTCGGTTGACGATGCCGTGTTTGCGCTACGCCCCGACTATCGCGTCATACTGCTGGCCGTCGATGGCCTGACGCCCGGCGCGAGTGATGAGACGAGCGATACGCTGTTGCGGCAGGCGGAAGCCGTAGCGCTCGAGGCCCTCGGCGATGCGCCGCCCGATCAGCTGCCGCACGTCGCCGCCTGGCGCGATGCCTACCGCGCGTTCGGCGCGAAGCCGCAGCGCACCCGCAACAGCCTTGAGGCGCTATTGCGTCGCGTTGCCGCCGGTCTGCCACGCATCAATCGACTGACGGACATCTACAACGCCATCTCGGTACAACACCAGATTCCGCTGGGTGGTGAGGACCTGCAGCGCTACGTCGGCCCGCCGCGCCTGAACCGCGCGGTCGGCAACGAGCCGTTCCACACGACAGCCAGCGGCGAGGAGGTTGTCGAATTGCCCGAACCCGGCGAGGTTGTCTGGTGCGACGATGCCGGCGTGACCTGTCGACGCTGGAACTGGCGGCAGGCCCGTCGCACCCAGCTGCACGACTCGACGACCACCGCGATCTTCATCCTCGATGCGCTCGATCCGCTGACGAATGAGGCGCTGCAGGCTGCCGCTGATGATCTCATCGCCGATCTCAGCCGCATCGGCCCTGATGTCGTCGTTGCTCAGCGCCTGATCGCTGCCAATTCCAGCTCGGCCTGAAAGCGCAGGGTACCCGGAGTGGAGACCGGTCGCGACGCCATCCGCCGCGCGTTGACGGGCGCTGGGCGCGCGAGCCGACCGCTCTAGCCCGGTCGGCTCGATCCGCAGTCATCGTCGCGTGCGTATGCAACGGTATCTTCGAGGCTGAGAGCAGCGCCCTCAGTGAATACCCTGTCCCACGTCGCTTGGCCAAGTGCCAGACGGCCGGCGCTGGCCGTCTGCTCGGCTTCAACGCTCTCGGCTGTTGCAGCGATGGCTCCGAGGCGTGTCCGTATCCGGTTGGCCGCGCCAAGCAGGCGCGCGGCGCGCTCCATCCGTTGCTCGGTAACGGCAACGGCGGCGAAGCGTTCCAGCGCCACCGCGATCTGGCGCGGATCGTTCATCGCCAGGTTGAGCGTGAGCGCTTCCCTGAGGTACGCCGTCGCGCGCTCTGTTTCGCCTTGCCGGTTCGACACGTTGCCGAGGTTCGAATAGAGCGGGCCGACTGAGTTGGTCATCCCTGCGTTCTCTGCGACCGTCAGCGCCTCCATCTCCGCTGCGGCCGTGCGCTCGAGATCGCCGAGGTAGTACCAGGCAGCTCCCAGATTGCCCAGCGCTCGGGACAAAGCCTCCGGGTACTCGATCTGCCGCGCCAGCCGAACGCAGCGCTCCAGATCTCGATCGCGCGCGAGAACTCCCCCGTAGTCGTAGGCAATGCCGGCCAGCAGGATCCAGCGAGCTTCCACTCCCCGGCTGGCGGCTGTCGCCGCGGCCCTGGTAGAGCGCGACGCTCTGCTCGAAGAACCGATCGCCGTGCTTCCGATCGCCCTGTGCGTTCCAGAGCATGCCGCTGGCCCGATAGAGCAGCGCCCGGACGGAGAGCGGCGCACGCTCGAGGTCGGGACGGGCGAGCGCGCGCTCACCCGCTCGCGCCCCTCGCCGATGTAGCCGCGCAGGAGCCAGAAGCGCGAGCGCACCGGCCAGCCGGATCTCCGCGTCTCCATTCGGCTGCTCGCGCGCCCAGGCCAGCGCCGCCCGCAGGTTATCGTGCTCGCTTTCCAAGGCGCCAGGATCAGCTGGCTCGCCCGTAGAGCTCGATGGCCGACTGCTCCGCCAGCGCGATGTAGTACTCGGCGTGTCGCCGAGCTGGCGCCGCCGCCTCCCGGATCGCTCGCCAGACGTTCGGCTGCGAAGTGGCGCAGCAGCTCGTGCATGGCATAGCGGCCTGTTCCACCGCTCTGCCCCAGCAGCGACCGATCGACCAGTCGGACCAGTACCGGCGCGTGTGGCAGCGCGACGTCCTGCGCAACCGGCACCGGTCGAAGCTGCCCTGGAACACTACCAGACGCATCAGCGCCCGCTGCTCTTCCTCGCTGAGCAACCGCCAGGAATGCTCGAATACTGCCCGCAGACTGCGATGGCGATCCGGCATGTCGCGCGTGCGTGCCGCCAGCGAGTCGAGGTCGGACTGCAACGCTGCGGCAATCTCGTCCGTGCTGTAGTGATCGACCCAGTGCGCCGCCAGCTCGATGCCCAGCGGCAGGCCGTCGAGCAATCCGCAGAGCCGGATCGCACCGTTCAGATCCTGCGCGTTCCGCCCCCAGCCCGGCATCCGTCGTCCCGCGTGGTCCAGAAAGAGGCGCACGCCGGCATGGCTGGCCGGATCGCTGGATTGCTGCATTCGGGACGGAGAGGCCGCCCAGGCGTAGCAGCGCTTCGCCGCTGATACCCAGCGGCTCGCGCGACGTCGCCAGGATTCGTAAATCCGGAGCGGCGCGTAACAGCACCCGCGCGATGGTGCCAGCCTCCGGCAAATGCTCGCAGTTGTCGAGGATCAGCAGCATCGTTCGTGTCCACGCCGGCCAGTGCCTCCAGCGGGGCCCGTTGGCCATCCATGATCAGGTCGAGCGCTGCGGCAATGGCCCCGGCAACGGTTGCGACCTGCAGGGCCGGAGTCTGCGCGGGCTGAACACCGGCTAGAGGAACCCACCGAGACGCCATCGGTAGCGGGATTGCATCGCCCGGGCACCTTCCGGTGCCAGCCGGGTCTTGCCGACCCCGCCAGCGCCGACGATCGTCGCCAGCCGCGATGAGCTATCCGGCAGACCGAGCAGCCTCGCCAGCTCCTCCTCGCGTCCGACCGGTGGCGCGAGCGTGGCCGGCAGATTGTGCGTGTGATGTCGCATGCTCTCCGCGCCGCCGGGCGACGCGCAGCGCGACAGCACCGACCCGGATGCGCTCGGCCAGCTGCGCCGTCTCGCTGTCGGGCGTCACGCCCAGATCGTTGCGCAACGTCGGCACGTGACCCGAGCGTAGGCAGCCAATGCGGCAGCGCGATCCCCGTTCAGCGCATGCGCGCACATGAGCTGGCGGTAGGCTGCTTCGCGCCACGGATCGAGCGCCAGTTGCCGACCGGCAGCGGCGACCGCTTCAGCGGCGCGTCCGGCAGCGAGGTAGCGCTCGGTGACGGTCTGCACTTGCAGGACGCTCGGTGCTGCTCGCCCGCGGTGTCTCGCGCTTGAGCAGCAGCGAAGTGCTCAAACGCCTCGCAGCGGCAGGCCGAAGCCCGCCAGCAGCTCGGCCTGATAGAGGGCGGCGGCGCGTTCCAGATCGGCGAGATCTGCGCTACCGGCCAACCGGGCGAACTCGCCGACATCGACCGTTGCAACATCGGCGCTCCACTGCATCGATGTGCGATCCGCCAGCACCGGGTCCGTGCCGTCCGCAAATCCGGCTCGCACCCGAACGAGCGACTGCGTCAGGTTGCGCAGCGCGTCGGCCTCTGGCAGCTCCGGCCAGAGCAGCCCGGCCAACAGGCTGCGACTGTGGGGGCGATCCGACTCAACGGCCAGATAGGCCAGCAGCGCCTGAACCTTGACGCCACGCACGGCCGACGTGGGTGCGCCGTTGTGGCGCACCTGGAACGTGCCCAGGCAGCAGATGTCGTACCCCACAGGGGACTCCCAGAACGCGGTAGCAACATAGCGAATATGCAAGCAAGTGCGCTCACCATATCACGACACGACCGTGCTCAAGCAATCTGAATGAACTGACACCACTTTTGCGTCCCAGTCGCACTCCGGTCGCCTGGCGGATGCAGTCGCCGGTCATGCTGGGAGCATGAACGGACGAAATCGACATTCGGGAGATCAGCGGCGGCGCGACCCCAGCGCCATGCGTTTCTGCTCACGCTCTGGCAGGAGCAGGCAGACAGGCCGTGGCGAAAGCGGCCTTGCGTCCCGCCGATGGTGGCGAGCGTCAGGGGTTTGCGGCGATCGAGCATCTTGCCGCCTATCTGCCGCCTCACCACGCCGGATGCAGCGGACGAAGGCGTACCGCATCAGATGCGCGGATGCGCCGTCCTGGAGAACGATGCCGGGCCGGCGTAAGACACCGGCAGCAACGACGGAAGGTGCAGGGAGATGGAACGGCAAACGATCCCCACGACGATTCAGGCGCGATTGCGAGTGCTGATCCAGCGCGCTGCTGCTGGCCGGCCTGCTCGTCACGCTCGTCCCGGCGGTGAGCCGGGCAGCGAGCTTCACGGTGACGAACCTCAATGAGTCCGGAACGGCTCACTACGTCAGGCCTTGGCTGACGCGAAGGCGGCGGTTGGCGACGATACGATCTCGTTCGAGGATGGGTTGACCGGCACGATCACCGTCACCAGTCAATTGGTCATCGATAGCAACGTCATCATCCAGGGACCGGGCGCGGACCTGCTGACGATCAGCGGTGGGGAATGCACGGTGTTCCTGGTGAAGGACAGCCGCCACGCTCGACGGCCTTGACGATCAGCGATGGCAGTGCCGAGAAGGCGGCAGTATCCACGTTGCTTCGAGCACGCGCTCACCATCACCAACAGTGTCTTCACCGGCAACGGCTACGTCAACGTTTGGGGCGGATGGGGCGGCGCAATCAACGCCTCGTCGAGCACTGTCGCCATCACGAACAGCACATTCTCGAACACTTCCGGATATCGGTGCCGCAGTCCATTCTGCCGATTCAGTGCTGCGCATCGAGCACGACGGTGGTACAATCTGAAACCTCTCTCGCCGGAGGGAGTCGAGCATGGGCACCGGCTCGGCGACGATCGTTGACAGCATCTTCACCAATAGCAGAGGCGTTGATCGACACCGGCGGCGGCGTCTACGCTGACTGACCTCACCGTCATCGGCGCTCGTTCTCCAATAACGACGCGGGTGAGTATGAAGCTGCAGGAGTGGCGGCATCGCCATGTTCGGCGGCGATCTGTGATTGCAGAACGACTTCATCGAAAAACCTGCCGACAGTGGCGGCTATGGAGGCGCGATCTTCGACGTACGCAGCATCGATAGAGATCGCTGACAGCGAGTTCGTTGAAAACACGGGCTGGATGGGTGGTGCTATCTACACTGAAGGTGACTCGACCATCAGTATGATCAGCAGCGGCACGTTTGATCGGAACCATCACAACGGATACCGGCGGTGCAATATACGCGTCAAAACCTCTCAACATCATCAACAGCACGTTTAGCGGCAATTCCGCAAAGACAGGTGGAGGGATCGGTTCGTACCATTTTGGCTCAGCGGCTGACAATGTTGTTGCCAACAGTACCTTCAGCAGGAATTCGGCGGCCTGACAAGGGAAACAACGCAGCCACCTTCAGCCCCATGACGATTGCCGGTTCGATCTTTGCCGATCAAGATGGATCATCCTGCTGGATCAACGACCCAGGTACATCATCGTCGCGCCAGATCTCGATAGCGGCTACAACCTGTCCAGCGACGCGACTTGCGTCAGCGCCGACACCAGCCTGGCAAACGCCGACCCGCTGCTCGAGCACTGGCCATTGGCGGCTCCACGCAGACCCACGCTCGCTTCGAATAGCCCGGCGCTCGACGCCGTATCCCGGTCGGCACCCTCGTACCGGCACCACCCTGACGACTGATCAGCGCGGCGTCGAGCGACCACTGGGGACGGCCTGCGACATCAGTGCACGTTCGAGGCGCTCGCCGACTGCCCCGGTCATCCGCCCGACGTGAACCGGCACCCAGGGCGGCAACGGCTGGTACACCAGCGACGTGACCGTCTCCTGGGTATGGTGACGTGCGAAGTCGGCCATCAGCGCCTCGGCTGGTTGTGACGCGATCATCACCGAACACCGCTGGCACGACGCTGACCTGCGAGGGCACCGGCCGCCGGTGTGCCGCCAGCCAGTCTGTCACCATCCAGCGTGATGCCACGCACCCATCGTCAGTGTCACCGGCATCACCGACGATTGCGGTCACACCTCGGCGGTGATCCCAGCCGTTGGCTGCACGACGACCGATGCCACCTCGAACGTCGCGTCAGAGGCAACCGCGACGACCAGCGGTGGCACAGTCGGTGAGATCACCGTGACCTGCTCGGGTGCCACCGACAACGCCGGCAACACCGCCTCGGCGTCGATCAGCTACGCCATCCACTACGCCTGGGGCGGCTTCAAGGGCGTCGTCAAGAACCAGCCCAGGGAGAACACCTGGATCGCGCTGCTGCCGGTGCCGGTCATGTTCACCATCGACGGCAATCAGGGTCGTGATGCCATCACCAGCATCACCTCACGCAGTTGCAGTAACGCACCGGGTGTCGGCGGGTTCAGCGCCGGGTCGCTGTTCAACATCGGTGTGGTCAGTCTGGGACGCAGCGACCAGTACCTGTTCATCTGGACGACGCCACGCTCGTGGGCGCGCACCTGCCGCGTGCTGACCGTCACCCTGGCGGATGGCACGTCTCACGAAGCGATATTCAACTTCAAGTAAGCAACGCGGCATACAACCGCCCGCAGCGGGGTTCTGTTCGTCACCCAGCGCCCTGCTGCGGAACGACATACGCCGGTAAATGGTGATTGAAAGGGATATGGATATGGCGAGGCCTGTCGCAGTTTACTCATCCCGCTCGTTCGTGCGCTTGCTCCTGAGCGCCTTCCTGCTGGCCGGCCTGCTCGTCACGCTCGTCCCTGCGGTGAGCGGGCGGCGAGCTTCACCATGAACACGGACGATAGCGGCCCCGGGTCGCTGCGTCAGGCTGTACCAGATCATCAGGGTTGTCGGGTGACCACACGATTACCTTCGCCCTGAACAATTGCCCCTGCACGATCGTCCCCTCACGAGTGTGCTGATAATCAGTGGCAACATCACGATCCAGGGATTGGGCGCAGACATGCTGACGATCAGCGGTGGAAACACTACGCAGATCATCGCGATACCACCGGCTGTCACCGCGACTTTACTTGACAAGCTGACGTCAGCGACGGCTACACTGCTACTGGTCTTGGTGGCCGGAATCCTCGTCGCAGGCAAGCTCACAATTTTGCATAGCTCCATCAGTGACAACAAAGGCCTATAGCGGTGGCGGTATTTACAGCACTGGCACGCTCAGCATCGCCAACAGCACCTTCAGTGCCAATACGGCATCAATACAGGTGGCGTCACGTGTTGAATGGCTCGGGGCCTCTCACCATCACGAACAGCACCTTCACATCGACAATCAGGCTGGTAGTGGCGGTGCCATTTACGCGTTTCAGCGGTCGTTTGACTGTCAGCGACTGCAGCTTTATCGAGAACCGTGCCGTCGCTGCACCAGGAACGCCCGGTGGCTACGGTGACGGTGGTGCTATCTATACGTACCGTACAACGATGAAGTTACGACTGAGTTCATCGGGAATACCGCCGTAGCTGGTGGTGCTGCGGCCAACACCATCAGCACCACGATCACCGGAATGGCAACAGCACATTTGCGAATAACCATGTGACCAACGATGGCGGTGCGATCTCTGCGGACGAACCGCTGGTCATTGTCAACAGCACTTTCAGCGCGAATAAGGCAGGCTCGCTTGCTGGCGCAGTCATGGCGTGGGCAACGAGTAATGAGGGCGACAGCCTGATCGTCGCCAGTACCTTCTGGGGTAACACGGCACCATATGGCGGAAGTAGCATAGCCCCAGGCGGTAAGGTGACCATTAGCGGCTTTGATCTCGCACGATAAGGTGGATCGTCCTGTATGGCTGATGACCAAATCATCGACGGTGGCTACAACCTGTCCAGCGACGCGACCTGCGTCAGCGCCGAGACCAGTGTGGTGACAACCGACCCGCTGCTGCTCGGCCCACTGGCTGACAATGGCGGTCTTACCCAGACCCACGCCCTGCTTCCCGGCAGCCCGGCGCTCGATCGCATCCCGCTCGGCACGCTCGGCTGCGGCACGACCCTCATGACCGATCAGCGCGGCGTCGCGCGACCGAAGGACGCCGGCTGCGACATCGGCGCATTCGAGTCTCCCGACAGCACGCTGCCCGTCATCGCCCCGACCATCGACGGTACACTCGGCAGCAACGGCTGGTACACCAGCGATGTCACCGTCAGCTGGAGTGTTGTGGACGACCAAACGGGCATCTCCGACTCATCCGGCTGTGATACTGCGACGATCGACCGACACCACCGGCGCGACGCTCACACCTGCGAAGCGACCAGCCTCGGTGGTACCAGCAGAGAATCGGTCACAATCAAGCGCGATGCAACCGCGCCGCTCGTGACAGTCACTGGCGTGACCGATGGCGCGACCTATTCGTTTGGTGCCGTTCCGGATGCGGAGTTGCATCACAGCGGATGCAACATCTGGTGCGTCCAGCGCAATGCTCTCACGAAGTGGGGGACCGCTGGGCACCGTAGCCAGCGACATAACCCAACGGTGCTGTGGACGCGCTGAACAGTGGTTCGTCCTCCGTTACCTACGCCGTGACTGACTCCCGCAACGCCAACCATTACCCCGACGGTGAACGGTACCCTCGGCAGCAACGGCTGGTACACCAGCGACGTGACCGTCTCCTGGAGTGTCGTTGACGGCAGTCGGCCATCAGCGCCTCGGCTGGTTGTGACGTACGATCATCACCGAAAGCACTACTGGTACGACCCTCACCTGTGAAGCGACCAGCGCGGGTGGTACCGCCAGCCAGTCCGTCACGATCAAGCGCGATGCGACGAAGCCCTTCGTCATGGTGACCGGCTTCACTGATGGTGCGGTGTATACGGTCGGCGACAGCATGCCGTCGCTCGGCTGCCTCACCATCGACCCGTCAGGCGTGGCGACCGCTGCAGAGCTCCCATAACTGGCGGTACGGTCGGTCGTTGTTATCTACGCTGGAGCAATCGACAACGCCGGTAATTCCAGTTTGCCCGTCTCAGCAACCTACACGGTTCACTACGACCAGCGGAAGGATTTTGTCCCCGCAACGGATTCTCGGCGCGGACCGAGAAAGCTGCTGGCCGGTCCCCCGCTGACCGTCGTGTTCGTCATCAATGGTGGTGTTGGTCTGGATGCAGTGGAGAGCATCACATCGATCGCCTGTAATGCTGCCCCAGGGACGGAGCCGACGATCGCCCTGCCCGGTGGGTCGTAGGGCGAGTTACAGCAAGGTGCAAACACCTTCATCTTCCAATGGAAGACATCCCGCGCGTGGCTGGAACCTGCAGGTGCTCCGCGTCACCCTGACGGACGGCACCTCCCACGACATCACCTACCACTTCCTCTAAGAGGAAGCGTTGCTCTCCTGACGATGATCGCCCCAGTAACGGTCATGGCCAGGACCTCCACACAGAACGACGGCGGTCGAGCTGCTCGTGCCGTCATCTATCCGGCAACGCTCAGGTGTCAGAATCCCATCGCCGCGCCGCCGGAGCGCGGATCCGCGCCACCGCGTAGCGTGCCGGTCGCCGGATCGCGTCACGGCCTGAACGAGCGCGAAGTTGCCGTACGGTGCCGGGTTCGGGACGAGCTGGAAGCCACGTTCGGCAAGCTCGCTCTTCACCCAGGTCGGGATACGCGACTCGCAATCCAGCAGATCGCCCTGGCAATCGAAGCGCGGCGCTGAAACTGCCTCGACCGGCGACGGGCGTGGTCGAGCACATTCAGCAGCACCGCCGCCGGTGATGATCCGCGTGCCGCCCGGCGCGCCGAGCGCCGAGTACCAGCTCGCCGTCGCGCAGGACGATCGTCGGGCACATGCCGGTGATGCGCGACTTCCTGGCGCGATCGAGTTCGGTAGCCCGGCTGCAGGTTCGCCGCGTTCATGATGTTGTTCCAGGTGAAGCCGTAGCCCGGGGAGACGACGCCGCTGCTCGCGCCGAGCGAGTGCGTCAGCGCGATCGCGTTGCCGGCGTCATCAACGACGGTGACGTTCGTCGTCGTCGGCGCTTCCGGGTAGCGCGGCACGCTGAACTGCTCGCCAGCCTTGATCCTGGCGTACCACTCGCCGGCCCGTTCGTCCGACAGCAGCATATAGCCGGCACATCGTGGAAGCGCCGCGGGTCGGCGACGTGACCGTACCAGTCGGCGTAGGCCGCCTTCATCGCGTGGCCAACGAGGTCGATGTACTCGACGCTGTTCAGGCCCAGCGCTGCGATGTCTTCATGCTCGACGATCTTCAGCGTCTCGGCCATGCAGATACCGCCGCCGGCCGGTGGGTTCGTCAGGACGGTCTGGCCGCGATAGCTGATCCGGATCGGCTCCGAGACGTGGACCGTGTAGTTCGCCAGGTCTTCAGCCGTGACGTACGAGCCATTATCGGTCAGGTCGGCAGCCAGCTCGCGCGCTAGTGCGCCCTCGTAGAACTCGCGCGGCCCACCCTCGGCCAGACGCTGGAGCGTGCGTGTGTGATCCGGGTTCATCAGCCGCTCGCCTGGAGCCATGTAGCCGGAGCCGTCCGCCTTCGTGTAGATCGCGCGTGACGCCTCGGTCGCGCGAATGCGCTCGCCGAACGCGATGTGCAGACCATAGCCCGGCGTATTCCACAACCGCCAGAGCTCGGGCGTGACGACGTAGCCCTCGTCGGAGATACGGATCGCGTCGCGCAACGCGTCCTGCCAGGTGATCGTGCCGAAGCGCTCCAGCAGCTCGGCCATCCCGGCCACCGTGCCGGGCGTCATGATCGAGCCGTAGCCAATGTCGTTGACCTGCCCTTTGAGGTGATAGCCGTAGCCGGTCCAGTCCTGCTCGATAACGATGTCCTGCCACATCGCGGGCGTCGCCTTCGATCCGGCTGTGCCGTTGAAGTCGATGCAGATTTCGGTGCCATCGGCGTGCGGACCGTCGCGCCCGAAGCCGCCGATCCCGCACATCTGCGGATCGACGACCATCTGCACAAACGCCGCGGTCACGGCTGCGTCGATGGCATTCCCACCGGAGCGCAGAACGCCGACCCCCGATTCGACCGCCGGTATCTGCGGCGCGACGACCATCCCACCCATGCTCGGCTCCTCCCCATGCAGCGCAATGAAATCCGGCCACGTTGTCGTCCATGGCCGGATGATCACCGATCGTGAGGTATCGGGCAAGATGTTGGGCTATGCCATCGGCGGCTCGTTCGTCGTTGGGTCGCCATCAAGCGCCGCAACCAGATGCGGGACGATCGCCTCCAATGTAAAGGCGATGCTCAGCGGGCTGTTGAACGCGATCGCGTTGTCAACATCCCCTTCGACGAACACATGGCGACCCTCGGTCGCAACCCGCAGGCGCGCATACAACGGATTCTTCTCGATCGCGTCGCGGCCACCAGCGAAGGGAACCTGCAGCCAGGTCACGACATCGACGCTGTTCAGAATGTTCAGTTGCTCGTTGCTGAAGTTGGTGAAGAACGTATTCGGGTCGAGGACATCAATGATGCTCTCCGGGATCGTCAGGCCCAGCCGGTGATGATCCGTGCCCGACCGTCCTCAACGTTGAACAGGGCGAAGTTGCTGCCGTCCTCGCGCATCGCCGCGACCGCGACCGTCGATTCCTCGAAGATCGGGTTCTCCGCTCGATAGGTCGTGAACAGGTCATCGATCTCGGAGATGATCTCCTCAGCGCGCTCCGGCTGCCCGAGCGCCGCGCCATGAGCGCCTCCCACGGCATGCCGTATTCGATGTAATCGCCGAGTTGCGCAACAGTCGGCGCGATCTGCGAGAGCGTCGCGTACTCCTCCTCGGTGATGCCAGAGTAGATCGCGATGATCAGGTCTGGCGAGTAGGTCGCGATCAGCTCGAAGTCCAGCTCCGGCATTTTCAGCACCGCTGGCGCGGGGCCGGTCAGGGATGCCTCCGCCCAGGGGAAGATGACGTTCGTCTCATCGCCGTACCAGTAGCGTGAGGCGACCGGCGTCACGCCGAAGGCCAAGACCTGATCCTGGTCGTTGTAGCCCAGCGTCACAATGCGTGTCGGCTCGCTCTCGACCGTTGTCGTGCCGTACTTGTGCGTCACTGTGGCCGGGAATGTGCCACCGGTCGAGGACGGCTCGGTCGCCGTCGCCCGCGCCAGCTGGGGTCGGCGCCTCCGTCGCTTCCGGTTCTGATGAGTCAGTTGGCGATGCGACGGCTTCCGGCGTGTTGCTCGGCGCTTCGGTGGCTGGCTCGCCGCCTGATGCAGCCGGTGTGCTGGTCGGCTCGTCGCCATCCCCGCCGCATGCCGCCAGCAACGACAGCACCGGCGCGACGGCGATAACCCGGCGGCTCGACGGGCTGCGCCCGGCCGGTTCGGCAATGGATACTCCCCAGCCTGAACCCACCCGCGTCTCTCGCATCATTGTCCCCTTCGTCGCGGTTCTCAGCCGCCCCACTGCTAAATCCGACTATAATGATCGGGATTGTAGCGACGCTTCCTGAGCGCCGTGTCAATGCGCCGCCGGGCCTGCCACGACCACGATGCGTCGGTTGCGGCGATACTGCGCCTCGGTGCCAAACGAGCGAGCGTAGTGAAGGGAACGACGAGACACGATGGCAGACGTAACTGACACGGTGCTGAGTCCACGCGATGATGAGCTGTTCGCCGAGTGGGACAAGCCGGATAGCCCCGGAGCTGCGGTCGCCGTGCTGCGCGGTGGCAAGGTGATCCACCAGCGCGGCTACGGTATGGCGAACCTCGACCACGCCATCCCGATTACGCCGGATTCAGTCTTTCATGTCGCCTCGGTGTCGAAGCAGTTCACGGCGTTCGCCATCCGGCCTGCTGGCCGATGAGGGCAAGCTCGCTGGACGACGGGTGCGCAAGTACGTGCCGGAGCTGCCCGACCTCGGCGAGGCCTTCACAATCGAGCAGTGCATCCATCACACAAGCGGCCTGCGCGATCAGTACGGGCTCTTCCGGCTGGCCGGCTGGCGCGACGACGACACGCAGACGTTCGACGATGTGCTCGATTTCGCCTATCGCCACGAGCGCCTGAACTTCACGCCCGGCGATGAATATCGCTACTGCAACACGAGCTACACGCTGCTGGCCCTCATCATCGAGCGCGTCAGCGGCCAGTCGTTCAGCTCGTTTGTGAAGGAGCGACTGCTCGACCCGGTCGGCATGACCAGCAGCCACATCCACGATGACCACAGCGCGATCGTCGCCCGCCGCACCAGCGCCTATGCCTCGCGCGGTACGGATGAAGGCTTCAAGGTCGCCAACTCAACCGTCGAAGGTCGGCGCAATCTGCCTGTTCACGACCGTCGAGGATCTTGGTCGCGAACTATCAGACCCGCGAGGTCGCCGGATCGATCATGGATCAGGTGATGGCGAGCGGGATGCTCAACAGCGGCTCCCCAACCCACTACGGCTTCGGCCTCTTCCTCAGCTCCTACCGCGGCCAGCGCACGATCCGGGGCAGCGGTAGCGTTCAATACCGGGCGCAGGTAACCTGGTTCCCGGACGCCGACTCAAGCGTCAATCATCTCACAATCTCAGCTCGATGAAGCCCGGCAAGCTGGCGCTGCGAATCGCCGACGTCGTCATCCCCGACGCGCTGGGCGCCGACGACCTGGCCGATGCGCCAACGGTGGACGTTGCGTCCGAGGATCTGGAGCCGCTGGCCGGCATCTACCATATGACACCGGCGCGCCAGATCCGCGAGGTCTTCTATCGCGATGGCAAGCTCGTCATGCCTTCCGGCTTCGGCGACGATCTCGACCTGACGCCTATCGGCCAGCGACGCTTTCGCGCCGACGACCCGCCATTCGGTGCGCTTCGTCGGACCGGACGATGCGCTGGAGCTGCACGAGATCGACCGCAACGGTGACACCCGCGTCTACGCCCGGCTGGAATCACACGAGCCGACGCTTGAGGAGCTTGCTGCTCTCGTTGGCAGCTACGACTGCCCCGAGATCGGCGCGACGTACCGCGTGTCGCTGAAGGACGGCGGTTTGGCGGTCGGCGAGCGCAAGAACGGACCGCGCACGCTGCGCCCACTCGCGCCGGACTTCTTCGCCGTTGATGGCTACGGGAACAACTCTGGCCGTAACGCGCGATGGCTACGGCCAGGTCGCCGGTCTGCAGCTCTTCAACGAGCGCATTCGCTATCGCTTCGACCGGCGCTAGGAGCTATGCCTGGAGGCAGCGGCTGGCGGTCCGGCCCATCAGCGGGATGATCGTCGCCGCCGCGCCGATGTGCAGGTAAATCAGCGCCAGCTTCGACGACGTATCAACCGCGCTACTGATCGGTCCGAGCAACGAGACGGGAAAAGCGTCACCGCGATGACCGGCCGCTGCTCGACCGACCTCCACTCCAGTAGCTCCGGCATCTTTAGGCGAGCAAGCCGACGATGGCGGTGACACGACGATTGTTGAGACGATGCCGATGATCGTCGCCACTCACGGTTGCGACTGGATAGCCGCCGTTCACAACACGAGCAATCATCAGGATGACGAAGTTCACGATGATGGCGACGGCGATAGCCATCGAGCGTTGCTGGCGCACCGGCAGTTGCTGGATCGATTGCATAGTGGGTCCTTCCAGTTGGCATATGTGGGAATGCTCTAGCGCGAGCCGTCGCTGACGGTCTCAAAGGTAGGGCGGTACTGCCGCGCGCCGGGCGCATCATGCACGATCGGCCACAGCCCGGCCAGCATGTAGTAGCCGTTGGTCACCACCTGCATGACGAGGACGGTGACGAGCATCAGTCCGGTCTGAAGCGCCGGCACACTATGCACCGGTAGCGTGTAGGCCATAACCACCCGCAACGCCGCGTCGATCAGCAGCGCCACCGTCCACATCACGGTCGAAACGCGCCAGATGTGGCGGAAGCGTGGCTCCTGCTCCCAGAGCTGCTCCCACGGCAGGTTCGGGTGGCCGGAGCGCCCTTCCATCAACGGTCGAGTCAGTCGGTAAGTCAGTGGACGTTCCTGCCAGAGACTCCTGAAGAACCAGAAGGCCGCTATCGACGTCAGCACGCTCTCCTTGGCGAGCAGGAAGCGGTCGCTGCCGGTGATTAGCGCGAGGCCGAACCCGACGAGCGCCATCGCCAGCATTTGCGGCGCGAAGCTCTGACGCCCACCGCCACGCAGATGCGAGATGAGCGCCGTCATCGCAGACAGCCCCGCCGACACGAGCAGCGCCGCGTACAGGCTTGATCCACGCCAGAGCATGACGTAGAGCAGGGCGGTCGGCACGACGATGTCGAACGCGATCCAGAGCAGCCCGAGGTGGCGACGTATTGGCCCACGTCTCTCTCGCTCGGTATTCGGCTGTTCGGTGGTGGGCGGCGATGTCATCAGGATGTCCACCTCATTACTCATATCCGTTGTGCTTGTGTTGCCAGTGTGAAGAGCATGACCAGCTCACGCGCATACTGGTCGAGGTCCAGATGCTCATCGACCGATTGCGCCAGCGGTATGCCATCGAGCGAGCGTTGAATCGTTGTCGCCATGACGTGGACGTTGAATGCGCGAAAGACACCCTCGCGCTGCCCCCATTCCAGAATGGCGCTGATGCCCTCAGTGGCTGCAATCTCGGAACCGGCGTCATAGCTCACGCCGCCGTGCATGACGACGCCGACCATGGCCCGCAGCGCGTTCGGATCGCGGCGCATGAAGTCGATGAGTCCCTCGATGTACGCGACCAGCGCTGCCTGTGGGCCGCTGACATCGGACATCGCGATTGTCATGTGCGCCTCAAGACGCGCGTAGACCTCGGTGACAACCGCCCAGTCCAGATCCTTCTTGCTGGTGAAGTGATAAGAGATCAGGCCGGTGCTGCTCAAGCCCGCTCGCTTCGCGATCTGGGCGAACGACGCGCGCGGATAGCCCAGCTCAACGATCGTCTCAATCGCTGCGGCGACGATCTGCGCTCGCCGCGCTTGCTCGGTCAGGCTCGGTTGTGTTCGTGATCGCTGTCGACGTGGTGTTGCTCGCATAAGCAAATACTAGCACACATGAGCAACCAGTCAATCTCGCAGGTCGCGACCTGCGCCGGAGTTGCGAGATTGGACACGCAGAAACTCCCTGTGTCGATTCGTGTCTATACTGCTCGACTACCTATGAGAATGAACCTCCGTATCCGGCTGAACAGGAGCAGCGCATGGCAGGATGGGCGACCGGTGTAACGGCGATAACGTTGTTCGTTGAGGACATCGAAGCGACGAAGCGGTTCTACCAGGAGATATTCGAGCAGCCGTTGATGTTCGAGGACAGTGTTTCCGCCGCGTTCAAATTCGGCGACCTGATCGTCAATCTGCTGGCCAATTCTGAAGCGGAGGGACTCATCGGCCCGGCACTGGTTGCAACCGCTGCCGGTGGCTCACGCATTCAGCTCACCATCACGGTTGAGGATGTCGATGCTGTGTGCGCCGACCTCGTGCGTCGCGGCGTCGCATTGATCAACGGCCCGATGGATCGACCGTGGGGCATCCGCACCGCCTGCTTCCGCGATCCGGCCGGGCATGTCTGGGAGGTCGCTTCCTAGACCATCCCCTCTCGAAGGGCGTCGTCGCTGATCGAGCGATCTGCGGCACATCATGAGAATGTCGTCAGAACAGCGCGTTCCCGCGTCGGCATGGGTAGCAATCCGCCCGCAACCACGCGGAAACCGGCGCAGCATTGTCGTGCGCCGGTACCCATTTCACGTCCGGGTGCTGTCTTCCTTACGTATATAGAGATATGAGGATGGAGCGAAATCCGTCTCCATGCCCTGCGTGCGACCGCAGAGCGGTTATGTGGAGTTAATGGAAGGCGCTACGGCGGGGGATTACGTGCCTGTTGGTGCCTGGTGTTCGTCCGGGACGAGCGCATGTTCCAACTGAAGAAAAGCCTGAAGGCACCGCTTTTCGCGTGCATCTTCGTTATAATCCTTCCGCTTATTGAAGCGAAATGTCCGTGCCTCTCCGTCAGTCGACAGCAACGTTGAAACCGGGTTGCGTCTGCGACGCATGCAGCGCGATAGACCAGGCGGACGCACGTCACAACGATCGTCTGGAGGAGGAGTCGAAGGGAGTTGAGACAACCGCAGTCCTGTTTCATCTGAACAGTTGATATGTACCGAAGGGTTCATTGATGGATTCCAAGGATCGATTGCTTGACGAGCTCGTTAGTGAGCTCGGCGTCAAGCGCCTGAAGCGGCGCGATGTTCTGAAGCGCGGCCTCGCGCTGGGCCTGAGCGCGCCGGTCATTGCCGGTCTGCTGGCCGCCTGCGGCGGCGATGACGACGAGACTGATACGCCAGCCGCGACCGCTGATACTGGTGGCAGTGCGACTGAACCGGCCGGTGAGACGCCGGAAGCCGAAGCCACCGAAGGCGAGACTGAGGGCGATTCAACACCCGAGGCCGAAGCGACCGAAGCCGAAACCGGCAGCGGTGGTGGCCGTGGACAGGGCGACCTGCTGCGCCTGCTCGTCTGGCAGGCCCCGACCATCCTCAACACGCACTTCTCGCAGGGTGACAAGGACGGCCTCGCCGCCCGCCTCATCCTTGAGCCGCTTGCCAACCTCAACTCCGACGGCACGCTGGATCCAGTGCTGGCCGAGGAAATCCCGACCCTGGAAAACGGCGGCGTCGCTGCCGACGGTATGAGCGTCACCTGGAAGCTCAAGCCGGACGTGGTCTGGTCGGACGGCGAGCCGTTCACCGCTGCGGACGTCGAGTTCACCTGGCAGTACGCGACCAACATTGATGTTGCTGCGACGACGTTCGCCAACTACGACACCATTTCGGAAGTCGAAGTCGTTGACGACCACACAGTGACCTTCAAGTACGCCGAGCCGAACCCGGCCTGGTTCACCGCCTTCGCCGGCTCATTCAATGGCTCAGTGCTGCCGAAGCACATCCTCGCTGACGTCCTCGGCGCGGAAGCCCGCAACGCGCCGTTCAACCTGAACCCGATCGGTACCGGCCCGTACAAGCTCAAAGAATTCCGCCCGGGCGATACCGTCCTCTACGAGATGAACGAGAACTTCCGCAACCCGGACAAGCCGTTCTTCCCGGAGGTCGAGCTCAAGGGTGGCGGCGACGCGACTGCTGCGGCCCGTGCCGTGCTGCAGTCCGGCGAGACCGACTACTCCTGGAACCTCCAGATCGAGAAGGCTGTCGCCGAGCAGATGGCCGCCAACGCCTCAACCGGCGTGCTGGTTGCCACACCGGGCAATAGTGTCGAGCAGCTGCTGCTGAATTTCGCTGACCCGAACACCGAGGTCGACGGCGCGCGTTCCGAGCCGTCCACCGAGCACCCGATCTTCAAGGACAAGCCGGTCCGCGACGCGCTCCGTGTGTCGTCGGACCGCGAGACGATCGCCACGGAGCTGTATGGTGACGCCGGCTCACCGACGCCGAACACGCTCGTCGCCCCGACATCCTTCGACTCGCCGAACACCTCGATGGAGTACGACCTCGACAAGGCCGCATCCCTCCTCGAAGAGGCCGGCTGGGTGCTGGACGGCAGCACTCGCAAGAAGGACGGCAAGGAGCTCGCGCTCTCGTACATGACGACCGTCAATCCGGTCCGTCAGAAGACGCAGGAGATCCTCAAGCAGTCCTGGGAGCAGATCGGTATTTCGGTTGAGCTTCGTGCGATCGATTCCGGCGTCTTCTTCTCGTCGGACGCCGGCAACCCGGACACGATCTCCCACTTCTACGCTGACATCGGCATGTTCACCAACGGCCCGGTCAGCCCGTATCCGCTGGATTACATGTCCGGCTTCAAGTCGAACGAGCCGGAGACGGACCTCGCTCAGCAGTCCAACCAGTGGTCTGGCAACAACTACAACCGCTGGGTCAATGAGGACTACAACAAGCTGTGGCTGCAGGCCAAGACCGAACTCGATCCGGACACGCAGCAGGAGCTGTTCATTGGTATGAACGACCTGGTCGTGAACGAGGTTGTCCGCATCGGCCTCGTCCACCGCAACGGCCTCACCGGCTTCTCAAACCGGATCAAGGGCCACGTCGATTCCTCCTGGGAGATGGAGGTCTACGACATCGAGAACTGGTACGCGGAGGAGTAATCCCGCGTCTGCTCTCAACGGAGCCCGCCTTGCACATCGCGAGGCGGGCTTTCCTTCTATTCAGCTGCGATGCGAGCAAACGTAGATCATGCGTGGGCTGGTGCCGTCCAGCGGACGACGATCCCAGTCGCCGTACACCTCGCGGATGGCGAAGCCGTTGTAATGCAGCAGCGCCACCATCTCCTGCGGGAAGATGAAGCGCAGAACGGCGCGTTCCTGCACCGTCTGTTCCTGCCCGTCTTCCTGCCAGCGTCGGAGGACGAAGTATTCGGCAACCTGGCTGATTGCGTCGAAGCGCTGCTGTGTCGAGACGGTTACGGTCCGTCCATGCTCGATCCTCGAAGGTGCGCCATGGCGTCTCAGGTGACCACTCGCCCGACAGCGACTCCGGTGTTAGCAGGTCGGACATCTGCGGGAAGCGCGTGTCGAAGCTGAACAGCCCGTCCGGCGCGAGGTGTCGCCGGACAGTCTCGAGCAGCGCCTCCAGATCAGCACGGGTGCGGAACTCCTGAAAGGCGTTGCCGGTCATCGTCACCAGCTTGAACTGGCGGCCAAGCTCGAACGTCCGGCAATCGGCCAGCACCCAGTCGATCGGCAGGTTGCCCGATTTGCTGCGTGCATGGTCGAGCATCTCCGGCGCGAGGTCGACGCCGACGGCAGACAGACCGCTCTGTGCCAGTGGGATCGTCAGGTAGCCGGTGCCGCAGGCCAGATCGAGCACCGGGCCGCCGGTCCTGCCGTGCCAACTCCAGATAGAGGCAGGATCTCTGGCCCATTCGGTCCGTTCTCCTGGTCGTATTCCTCCAGCTCCGACATACCTCGATGTACTCAGAGAACTGTGATGTATCTGTCAGAGTGCGGCTCCATCTCGAGCATGTCCACGGAAATCTACCGTTCTGACCATACCCTGCTGCTGCCTGTGCTTTAATCGCCGCGGCAGCACACTCCGTATGCTGAATTGTCGAGCACAGTGAATCTGTCCAGGTGGGACAGCGCTGGCTGTCATCGCCGGGAGGCGACGCCCCGCCGTGGATGTGCAGGACGACGCAGCAGAACAAACGGCGCGCAAACCCTTTGTGGACATGAAACAGGCTTGTCCATCGCTGTGAGGCGATCACTCCCGCTCGAAGATTAGCGTGCTGGGCGCGGGGTTCTACGTTGGTTCGCCACCCCAAATGTGAGGGGCGTATCGCATACGCCCGGCTAGAACGCCACATACGCGGCCATCCAGTAGGTTCGCCGGAGCATTGTGGCTGCCGGTTGAGCGGGTCGAGGGCCAAACGGGCGTATGCGATACGTGGCCATCCAGCAGGTTCACCCCCGGACACCGTGGCTGCCGATCGGAACGGGTCGAGGGCCAAACGGGCGTATGCGATACGCCCCTACATTTTGGATCGTGGGTACCGGCCTGCGAGCGCGATAGTTGGACGTTGGAATGTCTGATTGCTCGATCGGTCGCATCCCTCTTGTTCTGTTATTCCGAGCACGTTGTCAATGTCAAGTCGTCAGATCGGCAGCCTGCCCCGTCCTCTGTCATTTCACGCCCGGAGGGCACCCGCGCAGCCGAGAAATCTCTCCTGCGTTGGACTGAGTCGAACGGATGGGAGATCTCTCACTGTGGTTCGAGATGACAGGCTAAAGGGTAGGTTACCGATTGGACAACTCGACATTGACAATGTATTTAGAGCAACGTAATCGCTGCATAGCCATGTCGGCGGGACATTGAGTGACGCGGACCCACCGCCCACGATCTCCGGGACAGTGCGCGGTTGGTCTGCGTGCGTTGTTTAGCGGACGTTTTCCACGCAGCATATGAAGCTGAGTTGTTCGCACACCATGCTACTGCTGGTGCCCCTCCCCGACGCTATTCGCTATGCACCGGCGCGCGGTTCGTGTCTTCGGCAAACTCCCAGACGCCAAGCTGCGGGCACGCAGCGCCGATCTGGGTGAGTGTCGTGCAGATCTGTGTGCGGTGCTCGTTGCTGTGGTGCAGGGCCTGCGTCAGGATGACGCCCGACGGCACGTCACGCTGGATACCACCATCCCACTGGACGACGTGGATGTGTTCGGCATCAAACGGGGTCTCCAGGAGGCGGGCCCAGCGCCCGGCCATGTCGGCAGCGTGCGAAGCCAGCTCGTCGATGCCGGCGGTCTCGATCGCGTCCGAGTACCAGTCCGGTGTTTCGCCGGAAAGCCGCCGATAGTAGCTGCCCTCCGACCCGATGATATGCCGCAGCATGGAAATGGTGCTGCCGAATGTGCCGGCCACTTCCGAGTTCAGTTGCTCGTCTGAAAGTTCGCGACAGGCAGCAAGCACCTGGTCTGTCGCCCAGGCGTTATGTCGAAAGGCGTCGATGAGTCCGTCGTTCACAAGTCGTCCTTTCACTGTTGAGAGCAGGATTGCATGTCGGGCGAACGGAAGGGCGGCCTACGGCGATGGTAACAGACGCTCGCGAGGGGACGGTCAGTTGTTCAGGATGCGATCCATGACGCGGCTGAGTGCGTCGACCGCCGCCAGTGCCTCTGCACCGGCCTGCTCGATCGTCATCGCGCGCCCCTCGACAACGGCGCGACCGAGTACCTCGGGCGGCAGCAGCGCCTGCAGTGTGGCAAGCGTGTCTTCGGCGTCGGTGCGCTGCATCGTCTCCACAACCGAGTTCAGCGCGCTGCGAATCGACTGCCCCGCTCCGTGGGCGGCGTGCATCGTTTGCACCGCGCCGAGGAGGCGGGCGACCCGTTCCGGCTGCTCGGCGGCAACCAACGTCGCGATCTGCCAGAGGCTGACGAGCAGAAACGCCTGATCGCCGACAGCGAGGTGGCCGATCAGGCCAGCGCGGAGGCACTGTCTGGCGAGCTTGATCTCGCCGAGTCGACGCAGTACTTCCCCGAGCAACGTGTTGGCAATGGCGATGTAGCGCGGATTCCCCAGCGCGATGTAACGCGCGAGGCTGTCTTCAAAACACGCCCGGCTTGTCGTCAGGTCGTTGACGTTGGCGGTGGCGAGACCGAAGCTCAACAGCGCCAGTGCGATCGCAGGCTGGTCGTTGATCGGGCGTGCAACCTCCAGCGCGCGATTGAGCGCATCGATCGCGCCGTCCGTATCGCCCCGCCGCCAGAGAATCGTGCTGAGCCACGAAAGTGCCTCGCTCAGCGTCGACCCATCGCCGATCTCACTCGCCAGCGCCATCGTCGCTTCCAGGATCTCGATGGCGACATCGAGGTCCAGTTGCCAGATTGCCAGATCGCCAGATCGCAGCAGCACTCTGGCGCGCAGGTTCGGCGTGATCGTCGCCGCGCTGGGCAGCGCCTGCATCGCTTCCAGCCAGCGGCGGCCCTCGCCAGTGTGCCCACGGATTGACCAGAACGGAGAGAGTGCCACCGCCATGCGCAGCCCGCTCTGTGCGTCGTCATGCTCGGCGAAGCGGCGCAGGGCCGTGCGGATATTGTCCTGATCGCGGTCGAGTCGCTGCAGCCAGTCGATCTGCTGCGGGCCTTCCAGATCCTCAGCCGCCTGCTCGGCAAGCGCCCGGAACGCATCTGCATGCCGCGCCGCAACCGTCTCGACTTCGCCGTTGGCAGCCAGTCGATCTGCAGCGAAGAGCCGGACCGGCTCCAGCAGCCGATAGCGAGCGACCGCGCCGCCGTCCTCGACCTGCACGAGCGATTTGTCGACGAGCTGCGCCATCAGGCCGAGGATGACCGGCCCGGGCAGGTCGTCGCCATGGCAGACCGCCTCAACCACCTCACGGTCCGCACCGCCACGGAAGACGGACAGCCGCTCGAACAGGCGTTGCTCCTGCGTTTGCAGCAGGCGGTAGCGCCATTCGAGCGCGGCCAGCAGCGTCTGCTGGCGGCCGCGATTCGTGCGGCTGCCACCGGGCACGATCGTGATCATGTCGGCCAGCCGGGCCGCGACCTGCTCGACCTTCAGCACACGCACCCACGACGCCGCCAGCTCGATCGCCAGCGGGATGCCCTCCAGCCGGACGCAGATGTCGGCAACCGCAGCGGCGTTCTCGTCAGTCAGCTGGAAGTGCGCGTCAACGCCTTGCGCGCGCTCGACAAACAGCCGCACCGCCGCGACACTCGCGATCTGCTCGGCGCTGATCGTCGTTTCCATCGGCGGCACAGCCAGCGGCGCGAGCCGCCAGATCTGCTCTCCGGCGATGTGAAACGGCTCGCGGCTGGTGGCGATCAGGCTGAGCGTTGGGCAACCGGCAAGCAATCTGCGCAGCAGCTCGGCACAGGTGTCGGTCAGGTGTTCGCAGTTGTCGAGGATGAGCAGTGCGTGGCGCTGCTGGAGGAAGCCGACCAACCGATCAATCAGTTGCTCGCCCAGCACTTCGCGAACACCGCAGATCTCGGCGACCGCCCGCGCGACATCGGCCGGGTCATCAATCGGAGCCAGCCTGACGAACCAGACACCATCGGGGAACGTCGGGCCGACCTCGGACGCCAGTTGGAGCGCCAGGCGGGTCTTTCCCATCCCGGCCAATCCCGTCAGCGTCGTCAGTCGGCTGGACGTTGGGCGGCTGATCCGGGTTCGCAGGCTGGCCAGATCGTCTGCGCGGCCGATCAGCGGTGATGGTGGGACGGGCGGGTGCGCGCCACTCGCTGGCGCAGGTGCTGGTTGCGGCGGTGTGGCCTCGGCGCTGGGCGGACGTGTGGCGGTATTCAGGAACTGATCGCGATCGACATCGTCAAGCTCCAGTCCATCGGCAAGCTGGCGGGCGGTATATGGGTAGGGACGTCCGCGCACGCCGCGCTCCAGCGCGCTGATCGCCGAGACGGTCAAGCCCGAGCGTTCGGCTAGCTCGGGCTGGCTCAGGCCAAGTCGACGGCGAAAGAACCGGAGGAGTTCGCCAAACGTGGCCCCGGGCGCTGCTCGATCGTGCATCTGGCGCCCGTCTCCTATCCAAAGTGTGCGGCAAGTGTGCGGGTTCCGTGCGGGTTCCGTCCGTTCCGCTCGTCTGGGAAGCGTCAGATACTTGCGGTATCGACCGGGCAAGCGGTTTCGCACGCGATGCCCAGATGATAGCGCAATGTTTCACCGCTGCGTCATGCACCGGGCGTCTTCTTGCGCCCTTGTCATCTCTGTTGCTCCGGTTGGCGTGTATTCGTGGTTTGAATCTGTCCGTGGAAAGGAAACGGTATGTCACGAAGAGTCCTTCGGATCGTCCTGACGCTGGGGATGATGCTGGCCACATTCAGCTGGGCCGCACTTCCGGCGGCTGCGGCGTCCACGATCCCGGTCTGTCCGACCGATCAGGCCGCGCTGGAAGCGGCTATTGCCAGTGCCGGGAGTGGCGGCACGGTGCTATTCACCTGCGATACGGCACTCACACTGACCAGCACAATCGCACTGGCCGATGTGACGCTCGATGGCAACGGCTTTGACGTCACGCTCGACGGCAACGACGCCGTGCGCATCTTCACTGTATCCGGCACCGTCTCACTGGCTGGCCTGAAGCTGGTCAATGGCGACTCTGGGCAGAACCAGTATGGTGGCGCGATCAATGCAGCTTCCGGAAGTGTCCTGACGGTGACGGGCAGTGTGTTCGATGGGAATAGAGCTGATCGGGACGGCGGTGCAGTTTACGCTTCCAACGCCACGCTCACAATCACTGGCAGCACACTGAGCGGCAACACGGGCTCTTGGGGTGGTGCGATTGCAGCTGCTAATACCGCAATCACAATCACGGGCAGCACACTGAGTGGCAACACAGCGATCGATACGGGCGGTGCAATCAACTTTGATGGTGGGAGCATCACCATCGCGAATAGCACGCTGACGGGCAACACCGCAGACGTTGGCGGAGCGATCAGAGTCAATGGCGACGTGACGCTGCTCAATAGCACGTTCTACGGAAACCAGGCGACGTGGGGTTACGGCGACGGCTACAAGTACGGTAACAGCCTGTACTTCCCCAGTGGCTCCACATTCACCATGACGAACACCATCATGGTCAGCTCCACAAAAGGTGAGTGCGCCACCGATGGCGGAATCAACCCGGTTGACAACGGCGGCAATCTTCTGACCGACGACTCCTGTGCATCAAATGACTATCACTACGACCCGATCGGCACTGTCGTCACCCTTGCCGACCTCGACCTCGGCGCGCTGGCTGACAACGGCGGCCCGACGCAGACCATCGCGCTCGGCGAGAACTCGGTCGCCATCGGTGCTGGCGTCCTGGCGGCCTGTGCCGCAGCCCCGGTCAACGGCCTCGACCAGCGCGGCTACACTCGCCCGACGACGACCTGCGATAGCGGCGCGTTCGACAGCGGTGCAGCCGCTCCGGACAGCACCGCGCCGGTCATCACGCCGACGGTGAACGGCACGCTCGGCGCGAACGACTGGTACACCAGCGACGTCGCTGTCTCGTGGAGCGTCGTCGATGACGAGTCGGCCATCAGCGCCTCGACTGGCTGCGAAGCGACGACGGTTACCACAGACACCACCGGCACGACCTTCACCTGCGAGGCGACCAGCGCTGGCGGCACCAGCACAGTCCGCCAGATCACGTTACGCCACCGCACCAGCAGTCAGCGTCACCGGCATCGCCGATGGAGCGGTCTACACGCTCGGCGATACGATCCCGACGGTTGGTTGCACGACGGATGACGCCACCTCTGGTGTCGCGACACAGGCCACCGTCAGTACGACAGGCGGACCGGTCGGCGAGATGACCGTCACCTGCTCCGGTGCAACGGACAACGCGGGCAATACCGCATCAGCCTCGATCACGTACGCGGTGCACTACGACTGGGAGGGCTTCAGCGGACTGGTCAAGAACCAGCCGAAGGCGACCACCTGGATCGCCCTGCTGCCGGTCCCGGTCATGTTCACCATCGACGGCAACCAGGGACGCGACGCCATCACCAGCATCACCTCCCGGAGTTGCAGCAACGCACCGGGTGTTGGTGAGGTCAGCGCCGGGTCACTGTTCAACATCGGTGTGGTCAGCCTGGGACGCACTGACCAGTACCTGTTCATCTGGACGACGCCACGCTCGTGGGCACGTACGTGCCGCGTGCTGACCGTCACGCTGGCCGACGGCACAAGCCACGAAGCGACGTTCAACTTCCGTTAGATAACCATCGCCCTCTACGCACCCACTGGCCGGCGTCGATCGACACCGGCCAGTGGCCTTAGATTGATCGGTGTCCAAAGTGTGCGGCAAGCGTGCGGGTTCTGTGCGGGTTCCGTCCGTTCCCGCGCAGGCTGAATCACGACAGACTTCTGTCATTGACCGGAGCGTTCGTTGAATCGCCGCTGCCCGTGTGGGAGGTGCTGCGTGTTGCGCGGCCCGACTGGCGGCCGAACGTCAGGTGGTGTGGTGCGTGGTGTTGGAGAGCAGCGTGGAACGACAGGGTGCAGGCATGATCAAACGGCTTGGACGCACCATCCTCGTGCTGGGGATGGTGCTGACGACATTCAGCTGGTTAGTACCGTCGGCATCGGCGGACGGAGCAACCGTGCCGGTCTGTCCGGCAGACGAGATGGCGGTGCGGGCCGCTCTGATCGCAGCACGTTATGGCGGCACGGTGTTGTTTACATGCGATGCGCATATCACGTTGGCCGACAAGCTCTTGCTGGGCGATGTGACTATCGATGGCAACGGCTTCGACGTGACGATCGACGGCAACAACGCCGTAGGTGTCTTCTCCGTCTTCGGCACGGTGTCGCTGATCGGTCTGCACATCGTCAATGGCTTTGGCAGTACCGCTGGCGCGATCTACGCGGATAAGAACAGTACGCTAAGGATCGCTAACAGCACGTTGAGTGGTAATCATGTATTGTCGCATGGTGGAGCTATCTTTGCTTCAGGTGGCTCCATAACCATCGTTGACAGCACCATAAGCGATAACGTCGCCAAAGAGATCACGCCAACCGGCGGCCAATACGGTTATGGAGGTGCCATCTTCGGTAGTGGGACACTGGTCATCGATCGCAGTACGATCAACAATAATGTCTCGATGAATGGTGGGGCCATCCTCGGATCCTTCTCCCGGCTGAGCATCTCCAATAGCACCTTGAGTGGCAATAGTGCCGACATCGGAGGCGCTATCAAGATCGGTTTGAGTTCATCAGTTCTGGAGATCACCAATAGCACGCTCGCGGGAAATAGCGCCAGATACGGCAGCACCATCATGTTCGACGCAGCCGCGACCCTGAATGCAACCAACAGTATCTTCGCTGGAGGAGGGCCAAGCACCACCTGTGTATTTCCCTACGCGCCGACGGTCAATGACCTGGGCGGCAACTTGGCGAACGACTCGTCATGTGGCATCGGTACCTTCGCCAGCCTGGCAAACCTCAAGCTCGGCCCACTTGCCGACAACGGTGGCCCAACGCAGACAATCGCGCTCGGGAACGGCTCAGTTGCTATCGGCGCGGGCGACTCGGATGTCTGCAACGCCGATCCGATCAACGGCGTTGACCAGCGCGGCTCTGCCCGTCTGACGATGACGTGTGACAGTGGCGCGTTCGATACAGGCACGCCTCCAGACACCACCGCCCCGACGATCACCCCGACGATCAGCGGGACGCTTGGTGAGAGCGGCTGGTACACCAGTGACGTTGATGTCTCGTGGAGTGTCGTTGATGCCGAATCGACCGTCAGTTCTCAACCGGCTGCGAAGCGACGACGATAACGGAGGACACCACCGGCACGACCTACACTTGTGAGGGCCACCAGTGCTGGCGGGAGCAGCAGCGAATCCGTCACGATCAAGCGCGACGCGACAGCTCCGGTCGTCAGTGTCACCGGCGTCAGCGACGGCGCGTCATATGTTGCTGGCTCCGTTCCGAAGCTGATTGCAGCACAAACCGACGCAGACGGTGGCTCTCGGTGAGAACTCGGTCGCCATCGGCGCAGGCGTATCAGCAGCCTGTAACGCTGACCCGGTCAACGGCCTTGACCAGCGTGGTTATATCCGTCAGACGACGACCTGCGACAGCGGCGCATATGACAGCACTGCGGACTTTGTCGACACGACCGGCCCGGTCATCACCCCGACCGTCAGCGGTACCTAAGGTGCAAATGGCTGGTATACCAGTGACGTGACAGTGACCTGGAGCGTTATCGACGAGTCGACCATCATATCCTCAACCGGCTGCAACGCCACGACAGTCACCGCGGACACTATCGGCACGACACTGACCTGCGAGGCGACCAGTGAGGGCGGCACCAGCAGCCAGTCGGTCACGTTCAAGCGTGATGCCACCCCGCCGACGGTCTTGTATTTTGGTCCGAGCGATGGATCGTCCTATCTTCCTGGTACTGTTCCCGAGGCGGGTTGCACAACGCTAGACGCACTCTCTGGCGTCGCAACCAACGCAACGCTCTCGACGAGTGGAGGTCCCAGCGGCTCTATTACCGTTACCTGCTCAGGCGCAACGGACAACGCCGGGAACACTGCGGCAGCGGTCTCCGTCACCTACAACATCGTCGACACCACAGCGCCGAGCATCACCTACATCTTCGACACCAACGGCACCGTGCCGGTCAACGGGTGGTACGGCAATAATCTCACGCTCACCTGGGTCGTTACTGAACCGGAATCGCCGGATACCCTTGTTCTGGATGGTTGTGAAGATCAGATCATCACCGGCGATCTACCGATCACGACCTTCAGTTGTTCGGCAACATCTGCGGGTGGCACAGCCGGACCGGTCACGATCACCTTTGGGAACGACAAAACTGCGCCCGATATGACATTCACGGGCCTGACTGCCGACGCGATCTATCCACTGAGTGCGGTGCCGGTGCCGGTTTGCGAGGCGACCGACGCGACCTCCGGTATGGCCGACGGCTTCCCAACGCTGACCTATGACGGCGGGCCGCTCGGAACGGTGGTGGCAATCTGTTCCGCTAAAGACGTCTACGGCAACACACGGCAGATAGGTGTGCACTACACCGTCATTGATGACACTGCCCCGGTGATCACGCCGACCCTCGACCCGGCAACGCCCGACGCTGCCAACGGCTGGTACAGCAGCGACATCACGGTCAGTTGGACCGTCGAAGACGAGTCTCCCATCAGCGCCTCGGCTGGCTGCGACACCACAACGCTTGACACCGACACCACCGGCGCGACGCTCACCTGCGAAGCGACCAGTGCTGGTGGCACGAGCAGCCAGTCGGTCACGATCAAGCGCGACGCGACGGCACCGGTCGTCAGCGTCACCGGCGTGGCAGATGGTGCGTCGTACGTCGCCGGTTCCGTCCCGGCAGCAGGCTGCACGACAGTTGACGCCACATCTGGCGTTGCCACCGACGCGACGCTTTTAGCACCAGCGGTGGGCCGCTCGGACCGATCACCGCGACCTGCGCCGGAGCAACGGACAACGCCGGTAACACCGGTAGCGTGTCCGTGACGTATACCGTCACGGACAGCAGCGCACCGATCATCGGCTACACGCTCGATCCCGCCACGCCTGATGGCGCGAACGGCTGGTACAGCGGAACAGTCACGCCTGCCACCTGGACCGTGACTGAGCCGGAAACGCCTGACACGCTGTCGCAGGTCGGCTGCGCGAACCAGACCATCACCGCCGATCAGGCCGAGACGACCTACCCTGCTCGGCCACCTCCGGCGGTGCTGCAGCACAGGTCGATGTCACCATCGGTCGCGACGCCACCGCCCCGGTAGTGAGCGTCACGGGCATCGCCGATGGCGCGGTCTACACGCTCGGCGACGTGATCCCAGCCGTCGGCTGCACGACGACCGACGCCACCTCCGGTGTCGCGACACAGGCCACCGTCAGCACGACAGGCGGACCGGTCGGCGACATCGTCACCTGCGCTGGTGCGACGGACAACGCGGGCAACACAGCGGCAGCAGCCTCGGCGACCTACTCCGTGCAGTATGACTGGAATGGCTTCAGCGGCGTGGTGAAGAACCAGCCGAAGGCGACCACCTGATCGCCCCTGCTGCCGGTGCCGGTCCTGTTCTCGATCGATGGCAACCAGGGACGCGACGCCGTTACCAGCATCACCTCGCGCAGTTGAAAGTAACGCACCGGGTGTTGGTGAAGTCAGTGCCGGATCGTTGTTCAACATTGGCGTCGTCAGTCTGGGACGGACTGACCAGTACCTGTTCATCTGGACGACGCCGCGCTCGTGGGCACGCACCTGCCGGGTGCTGACGGTCACGCTGGCCGACGGCACTTCGCACGAAGCGACGTTCAACTCGCCAGCGAAGGAGGAACTAGCCCTATTCGTTCGCACGAACCCGGAACCGCGGCCGATGTCACCGACGCTGGCCGCGGTTCGTTGTATCCGGCGGCGATCGTCAGTGAACCGTTGGCAAGTCAGGGTCGGCAGCGAGCATGGCGGATGCCGATCGAGCGCGGCCATCGCCGTCGATTGCGCCTGCTCGATCGTGAGCATGTAGCCGCTGGATATGGCGGCGTCGATCCGCGCCGACGAGAGCTGGCGCCGAATCGTGGAGATCGTCGCCTCGTTCGTGCGCTCCCCGAGCAGGTCAGCCTTCGCCTTGAGTGTCTCCCGTAGGGTGTAGGAGGCTCCAATGAGTTGGGCCGCATCTTCCGGCTGACGTTCGGCGATGAGTGACGCGACCATACGCAGGTTGCTGCTGTGAAGGCCCGGTCGCCGACCGCGCCAGCCCCGGCCAGTCCTCGCGGAACAAGTCTGCGGCCCGCGTGTAATCGGTGGCGACGTTTGCCGCCCCGCCGCGCATCGTCGCGACGAGATGGCGACGAACCGCGTGTTGCCCAGCGATCTCATAGCCAGGCTGTCGTCGAGCGCCGCCAGCCCGCTCGCCAGCTCCTCGGCGTAAACGAGCGTGACTCCGAGATTCAGCAGGCCAAACGCGATGACCTGCCGGTCGTCCAGTCGCTGTGCGATTGCCAGCCCCGCTTCAGTTACATCCGCGGCTGCGCGGATGTCGCCCCCGCCGCTTGACGATGCCGAGCCGATCAGCGCTTCGGCCAGCGTGCGTTGGTCGTCGAGCTGCTCCGCCAGTCGGCAGCACGCGTTCAGCGTCTCCAGCGCCTCGTCCAGCAGCGCCTTCGCCGCTCGCGCCAGCTCGCCGCTACGCAGCAGCCCCGCCATGCGCAGCGGCAGCGGTACCGACTCGTCGCGCCGCGCCAGCAACGGGTTCAGCCGACGGCCCTCGCTGAGATAGCTGCGCACCGACCAGAACGGCGCAAGCGCGACCGCCAGCCGCAGCCCCTCGGTCGTCATATCGCCGTCGCTGAGCCAGCGCGCGGCGTGCATGTTCTCGGTATCGCGATCCAGCTTCAGCAGCCAGTCGACCTGCCCGCCATTCAGCTCCGGCGCGCTGCGGAGCGCCAGCGCCGTGAAGGCGGCGGCGTGTCGGGCAGCGACGATGTGCCGATCTCCCGATGCCGCGAGTCGTTCGTCGGCGAACAGCCGCACCGGCTCCAGCAGGTATTAGCAGCGTTACCGGACCGCTACGATCAACCTGAATCAATGACTGATCCACCAGTTGCGGCAGCAGCCCGAGTACCTGCCTGACTGGCAGATCGTTGCCGGCGCAGACCGCCTCGGCAGACTCAAGGTCGCAGCCGCCGCGGAAGATCGCCAGGCGCTCGAACAACCGTTGCTCCGGGGCGCTGAGCAGCGAGTAGCCCACTCCAGCGCTGCCTGCACCGACTGATGGCGGCTGGGTGTGCCGGTCCGTTTGCCCGATCTTCGGACAGCACGTCCGCCAGGCGCGTCGTGACCTGCTCGATGCTCAACACCCGCAGCAGCGCCGCCGTCAGCTCGATCGCCAGCGGCACGCCCGAGAGGCGGACGCAGATGTCAGCGATGGCGTCCGCGTTGTGCTCAGTCAGCTCGAACTGCGGCACGATGACCTCGGCTCGATTGACGAACAGCTGAATCGCCGGGATGGCGGCTAGTTGCTCCAATCGTCAGTGCGCGGTCGGTTTGTGGGGTCTCAAGCGGATGAATGCGCCAGATCTGCTCCCCGGCGATGTGGAGCGGGGTACGGCTGGTCGCGATGATACGGAGACAGCAGGCGCGAGCAGCCATCGGCCAGCTCCGCGCAGCCGCTGAGGACGTGCTCGCAGTTGTCCAGCACAAGCAGCGCGTGGCGCGATCCCAGGAAGGCGATGATGCGTTCGACGAGCGGTTCGTCCGGCGCCTCGCGCAGATCCAGCGTGAGTGCCACGACTGTCGCCACCTGCTCGGCTTCATCGAGCGGCGCAAGCTGGACAAACCAGATGCCGTCCGGAAAATCCGTTGCGGCTTCCATGGCCAGATGCAAGCGCCAGCCGCGTCTTGCCGATCCCGGCAAAGCCGGCCAGCGTGAGCAAGCGCTTGTCGGTTGGCGCGCTCAACCTGGCACGTAGTGCGGCCATCTCGCTCGAACGCCCAATGAGCGGCGTCGCCGGTACGCTGACCGCGCCACGTGCCGATGTCACGACCGTGCCAGGGTCTCGGGTCGCCCCGGCTCCGGCTCGACGATGCGCGCCTGTTGCGCCGAGCCGAGCAGGTCGGCGCGTTCGCTGCCGGTCAGGTTCAGTCCGTCAGCGAGCTGCCGCAAAAGGATGGGCACTGATGCGTGCGAATGCCGCGTTCCAGCGCGCTGATCGCCGAGGCCGTCAGCCCGCGCGATCCGCAAGCTCAACCTGCGGAGCCCGGCACGGCGGCGGTAGTGACGAAGGAGTTGCCCAAATGTGAGCGGCGATGCTGACTCTCTGGGCATCGTGCGCCCATCTCCCGACTGAATGTATAACCAGTGTGCGAGTATTGACCGTTCTATCGCACCGGTGAATTCCAGACACTATCTGTAGTGATCTGACTGGCGTTGTCGCACGCGACACCCAGATGATAGCGCAATGGCTCACTGCTGCTTCCGGCAGCGGGTGGAATCGTGTACCTTCGTACAGGAAAATCCCGGCTGACGCTGATTCTGTTTGTCCTCATCCTGGAAGGGAAAGACTATGTCAAGGAAAGTCCTCCGGATCATGCTGACGCTGGGCATGACCCTGGCGACATTCACCTGGGCCGCGCTGCCAGCGCAGGCGGCAGGCACGGTTCTGTTCTGTCCGTCAAACCAGGCCATGCTGGAAGCTGCCATCGGTGCTGCCGGCCCCGGCGGCACGATGCTGTTCAGTTGCAACACGAGCATCACGCTGACGAGCACGATCGCGCTGGCCGACGTCACGCTCGATGGCAACGGCTTTGACGTCACGCTCGACGGTAACGACGCCGTGCGCATCTTCACTGTGTCCGGTACCGTGTCGCTGATCGGCCTGCACCTGACCCATGGCTTCTCTAGTGCATACCTGGATGGCGGCGCAATCTATGCAGCTTCTGGCAGCGTTCTGACCGTGACGAGCAGCGTCCTTGATGAGAATCATGCTGACTATAGTGGTGGTGCGATCTACGGATACAACGTGACGACGACCATCGTCGACAGTACGCTGAATGGCAACTCCGTCCAGCAACTGTATGGCGGCGCGCTTTCCATCAGCGGTTCGCTCACGATCTATGGGAGCACACTGAGCAATAACTCTTCAGGCTGGGCAGCTGGTGCGATCGACTTTAGTGGTGAACAAGTCAGCTTGACCAACAGCACGCTGACTGGGAACACCGCTGGCGCTGGCGGCGCAATGCTTGCCAACGGCGACGTGACGCTGACCAATAGCACGTTCTACGGAAACCAGGCGACGTGGGGTTATCGCGACGACTACATGTACGGAAACAGCCTGCTCTTCCCCACCTCTGGCTCCACACTCACCATGACGAACACCATCATGGTGAGCTACACAAAGGGCGAGTGCGCCGTCGATAGTAGTAATGGAATCAACCCGATTGACAACGGCGGGAATCTTCTGAGCGACGATTCCTGTGCATCAAATGATTCACATGTCAACCCGATCGGTACTCAGATCAATCTCACCGACCTCGACGTCGACGCGCTGGCTGACAACGGCGGCCCGACGCAGACTCTTGCCCTCGGCGAGAACTCGGTCGCCATCGGTGCTGGCGTCCTTGCGGCCTGTGCCGCAGCCCCGGTCAACGGCCTCGATCAGCGCGGCTACACCCGCCCGACGACGACCTGCGATAGCGGCGCGTTCGACAGCGGAGCGATTGCGCCGGACAGCACCGCGCCGGTCATCACGCCGAC
>JAMLIA010000031.1 GCA_023954495.1 Thermomicrobiales bacterium
AGAAGGTCGCGAGTTCGAATCTCGTCTTCCGCTCCAGAACGGGCCGAAAGGCCCGTTTCTTCGTTCCTGGAACGTTTCGGTTGCGTCACCGCGGAAATGGCGGAATGGCAGACGCTGCGGTCTTAAACACCGCTGGGCTTTGGCCCGTGGGGGTTCGACTCCCCCTTTCCGCACAGACCGACACCACCTCAGCTTCAACCGTCTACTTCCGCCATTCCACCTCGCATGAACGCTGATACGACTGCACCTCGCGGAGTCACACGACCCTCTGATCGCAAGCCAGGTTCAATGACTGAAACGATGATGCTCCTGAGCTGCCGCAACAATCACCAAAACGCGGACCGCCAGCAGGGGCGATCCGCGCTTGTGCCGAGCCTTGTTGTTACTGAATGTGCTACGGGAATGCCTCAGCTCGGCTGACTGTTCGGCGTTCGAGCGAATCGAAGATCAGCGCAGCCTGTGCTGCCGATACGTGCTCACTTTGCACATGCCACCACCAGCCGCTGCATTCACATTCCAGAAAGTACTTGCCATCTGGCGTCGCGAACAGCCTGACGTTGAGGACTCCGTCGAGGTATGGCTCAACGGTCGAGGCAAGCATCCTCGGAGTGATGTCTGCGGCTTGAAGCTCTTCCGGTTGATGGCGGCGACTCAGCATGGCGGGTCTCCGATTCTCTGAGATCGTCGTTTGCGTACGTTGCGTCAAGTCGCGGTGGAGATTGGAGATGTGCGAGACACCGCAGACTGCGGTGCCTCACACAGATGAGGTCACGAGACCCTATGACTCCGGCAGTTGCGCAGCGTTCATGAATTCGTCGAGTACCGTCTGCGAATCAAGCGGGAGCGAGAACGTAGACGACATTGACATCATCGACGCAGGCACATTGGACGACAGAACCGTGACTGTGAAGTTAGCCGTGAAGCACGATTCGCCGCAGCCCGATTCACCCTCCTGGCCAGGAATCGAGATCGATCCCAGGGTCAGGTAGTCTGGCGGGAAGGAGATCTGGAACGCGAAGCCCATAATCTCACCCGGCAGCGGGATTCCGACGACGTCGTCATCTTCGTAGGCACCGAAGGCGAAGATCAACGGCGTGAACTCTTCGAGGGTGACGTCGAGGTAGTTGTCACTACCGAACGTCAACGTGTCGCCGTCTTCGACCGCGTCGTTACTGTAGATCCGGCAGGTGACGCCCTGAATCGTCTCGCCCGCGAAGTTGCACGACGCGGTGGGGTTCAGCAAGGCGAAGATCATCGGGTCCCATTCGGCGTTCCCGTCGATGCCGTCTTCTCCGGCGTGTGACACGTTCACCGAGTCGAGCGTGACCCGCAGCGTTGTCTGTTGCGGTACGACTGTGACGGACTTGTCGGACGTGTTGTTCGCTTCAGCTCCGGCCCCCGGCTCGATAACCATTTCGTAGACATCCACGATGGCCCGACTGTTGAATGTTCCAGCCACGTAGTAGGTGCCATCGAAGGTCAGCGTTCGCGATTCGCCCGGGTTCAGTCCGTTGACGAACTGGACCGGTCCGAAGTCATCGCTGTCCGACAGCAGCCACTGGACGGCGAAGTCGTTCGCCGGGAACGGCCCGTTGTTCTTGACTGTGATCGTCGCCGTGGCTTCAATGCCGCGCACTGGCTGTGCGGGGCTGATGTTGAAGCTGGTGATGACCAGATCGATCGGAGCCGGCTTCACCGTCACATTCAGGATCAGCAGGTTGTTCGACTCGTTCGATTCAGCGATGTTGCTGAATGCATCGACCTGTGCCAACCCGCGGAAGTTTCCGGCAAGCGGATACGTGACCTGGAAGTTGACAGTCGTCGACGCGCCAGCACCCAGGCCGAACACCTGCTTGCTGACTGTCTGCATGCCCGGCGTGTAGAGGAAGAACGAATCCGGGTTGAACTCAACCATGAAGTTGCCGGCAGGCGTGTTGCCCTGGTTCTTCACGGTGATATTGACCGATGCGTTCTGGCCCTGTGTCGGCGAGGACGGTGTGATCGACATGCTCGTGATCACGAGGTCGATCTTGTTCTGGCCGACTGGTACCTGCACCGGCAGGACATTGTTATTGTCGTTGACCTCCCAGACGGAGTTGGTGCTGTCAACAGTGACCCAGCCATCGAACGATCCGGCCCATGGATAGACGTACTTGAACGTCACATTGGTTGATGCGTTCTCGGCAAGGCTATTCACCTGCACTGTGATCGGTGAGGTCAACCACCATGGCTGCCATGCGACGCGGAATGGTCCGGCGTTCGCATGTCCCTGATTGGTCACCGTGACCGTTGCGGTCGCGATCTGACCAGCAACCGGCGATGCAGGACTGATGGCGAAGTTGTCAACGATCAGATCCGGAAGCGGCGGATCAACAAGCACGGACTTGGTGAGCGTGTTGTTGAACTCGTCCGTCTCAAAGACCCAACCACCTGAATCAACCGTCGCCCAACCGTCAAACGTCGCTGCCCACCAGAAGGTGTAATCGAACGTGACGGTCGTTGTTGCGCCTGCGCCGAGCGCGTCAACTTGCGTCGTCAGCGGCGTTTCAAACAGCCACGGCGTCCACTGCACCTGGAAGGGCCCCGAGGCAGTGTTGCCGTTATTCGCAACCGTAATCGACACGGTCGTCACACGCGTGGCGACTGGAAGCGATGGTGCGAAGGTGATGCTGGTCACTTGCAGGTCGATCGTCGCAGCGAGGACCGTCACCGGCAGGATTTCCAGATTGTTGACTTCGTTTGTCTCATTGACGGCGAAGCCCGTGTCCAGGTTGACAACGGTCAGGAAGTTGCCTGCGTTCGGGAACGCGTACTGCAACTGAACATCGACCGTTGCGCCGGCAGCGATACCATCGACGGTTGTCGATGGTCCTGCGGGTGCGAACTGATCGGATTGCCATTGCACTACGAAATCCTGCGACGCGCAGGTCCCACCGTTGTGAACGGAGATATGGACCGTCGCAGGCTGATTCTGGATTGGTTCGTACGGGTCGGTAGACATCGCCGTGATTGAGAGGTCTGCGCACGGCGTGGGTGCAGCTGCCGCTGGTGTGATCGCCATCATCGATAGCGTCAGCAGCAACATGACGACTGCGAGTCGTCGGACAAGAGCAGTGTGCATCAGCCCTACCCCTTCATCTCGGGCATCCGCACGGAAAACACACAGACCTGACCGGCGGATACCACCGAGCAACCACTACAAGAACGAGGACAACAACGTAGGCGCATTCGGTGCAACTTCACCGGTCACGCTCGCGCGACTCAATTCGTTACCGACGCTTCCAATGTAGGTGCGCAAATCGCGAATGTCAATAGCGGAATCGTCAGTCTCACAGATACGAATACAAATGACCTGACGGTCCACATTTGCGCAACTTCACTGGACTATGTCGACAGGTGACCTGCTGTCGACCCATGCGATGCAACGAGCTTCGTGGCATCTAAGCACTGCTCGGGCGTTCCCAGTGCCCGGGTCTGGTCCGCGAACAGACGCAAAAAACGTGCTGCTGCTGCAGCATCGAAGAGAGCATGTCGATAGCGGATTGATATGTGGAGGCGGTCTTTCCAGCGGACGATGCCGATTCCCAGGCCGGGAGGCATCGAGGCCGGCGTCGAACCCCAAAGCTCAACAACGTCCCCTGCGGAGCCAAACTCCTCGAATCCGCGCAACCGACCCACATTTGATATCAGCGCCGCTGCTTCTCGGCGGCGACGAAATGGACGCCGGGTGAAGATGAAAATCAGGAGCGGGTCGAATTGCCGAACCCAGTCGGGTCGCGACTTGAACGCAGCGGCCGCGTGGGTGCGCATGTGGCGGGTCTGCTGCGTCGTCGTCGCGAGCAATGCATGTCGGTCGGCGCGCTGATCGGCGGTGGTCACGATGACGCCGTGCCCGACGACGTTTGCCACCACTTCGTGCATCCACTCTGGCGGTCGCAAGCTGATCGGCGTCAACACGATGAGCTTGCCGGTGCTGCCACCGTGCAAGCGATTCCACTCGTCAATCGTCAGGTGCAGCGCTGCCAGCAGAATGTCATTGACCGTCACTCGGTGTTCGAGGCCGTCGTAGTCGTGGAGGTCAATGTCATCCAGCTCAATTGCCTCGTAACACATCCCGTAGCCGGGTTCGTCATGGGCACCGTTCGATAGGACGAGCGAAGGGATATCACGGGTCCGCGGTGGGCTTGCGGATGAGTCCGAGTCGAGTTCAGACGGATCCCCGTCCGTTCTGAGGATGCGCGCATCAATCGGATCTACATCCGGAATCGGGTCGGACTGATCCGCATAGGCGCGCACGATGGAGCGCAGGAACCGGATGCCGCCCATGCCGTCGGCCATGGCGTGATGCCAGATATACAGGAGCGAGTCGCCGCCAACGCGTCGCACGATCAGCAGCCGGACGGCAGGAGGGCGCTCCAGATCAATCAGCTCGCTGGTGAATTCGCCTCGCAAGCGTTGCATGTCGTCTTCACCATCCGCTTCGGCAACGCGAATGACGTGCGAGATGTCGAGGCTCCCGGATTCCTGTACTTCCCACATTGGTGGGCTCAGCCGACGACGCCTGGCAACGCGGGCCGCCCGAGCCATCGGGTGGATCCCCGTCGCTCTGACCACGGCGTCACGCAAGCGATCCTCGTCGATAGTTCCGGACACCCGCAGCTCAATGCAGGCATTCTGCGGCTGCGACGGACGATTGCCAAAGGCGAGGATCTCTTCAGTCACAATGAACGGAAACCGCATGGAACAAGCTCCAGACTGCGGTGATCCAGGTCGTCCGTCACACGAACGACGAGCGATGAATGCGGGTGTCATTGGGGGCGGCCCAGCTTGCCGGACCGTCCCCAATGCCGAGTTAGCGGCAGGCGTCGCTGCCGTAGGTGACGTGGCGTCCGAGGCGCATCACCTGGTCGCCGAGATCCTCTCGGGTCGTCTGCGATGCCACGACGCCACCGTCGCTTGTCGACGAGTAGATCTGGTTCTGCAGCGTGTCGAATGCCTTAGCGGCAACGCTGCAATACCCGTTCGATGTCGCCCACTCCGCGCGCGTCAGCAGCTTCGTCATTTGTGCCTGACCACCTGCCACCAGGTCACCACGCCCGGCGGCCTGTGCGACGCTGGACTGCACCGCGCTGAAGGTAATCCCTTCCATCGCCGCGTCGGATGATGCGGAGTTGGATGGTGCCGAGGCGTCGCCGGATGCTGCCTTGGCGACGACCTGATAGACATACTCGGTGTCAGCAGACGCGGTTGTGTCAGTAAAGAACAGGTCAGTCGTTGTGCCGATCGTGGTGTATTCGCCGAGAACGTCGATCGGATTGGCGGTGTCATTGGTGTCGACGATAGGCGGCGGGAATTCAGGAACGAATCCGCGATCCCCCGCTATCGACCGACCGAACTCGATGCCAGGTGTCGACGTGTAGGTCGCCCGCTTGATGGTGTATTCCGTCGCGCCGTCGACAGCGTCCCACGACAACAGCATGCCGTCGGGCTGCTGCTCGGTCACGAGGCGGCCAGGTGCGTCGAGCGGACCATCGACAGTTGCCGATTGGCCAGGACGGGAGCCACGGTTCGGCTGCCACGGACCTGGATATCGGCAGTTCTGATTCGGATTCCCCTCCCAGACAGCCGTGCCCTGGGCATGGTTGGCACTGCCGATGAACATGCCGTTCGGCGTTTCCTCCATTGTTCGCGCGCCGAAGTTGTAGAGGCCGTCGCCAAATGCGTTCATCGTCGTCATGCTCCAGTACTGACCGTCGCAGCTGGAGTAGACGTCAAAGCCGAACTGAGGCTGGAGCAAGAAATTGACGAACGGGACCGTGCGCATCGCCCAGCTCCAGTCGTTCGTCCCGAGATACAGGGAGCCGCGCAGGTCTTCCATGCGCCAGAAGTGGGCGTTGAACATGTTCCCGTAGCCGTCGCCCAGTCCGCTGATTGGGAACAGCCACGAACCGTTTTGCGCCTGACGGACGTTGCCAACGACAAGCTGCCAGGAATCGTCAGCTGCGATGCGGATCAGCTCGGAGCCGGGGAAGATGGTCGAATACCAGCCACTGGAGCCAACATATAGTCGATCACGATACACGTGCATCGCCACGACAGACGTGATCTCAGTCCCACGACCAGCACCGTTAGTCACAACCGGAGTGAAGTTGAACTGCGAGCCCTGTGGGCCGAGCGACGCCTTCCAGACGCCGTACCCATCGGTCGACGATCCAGTGCCAAGGTAGAGCTTATTGTCGAATGACTCAGTTTCGAAAATGCTGAAGTTGTTCGGGCTGACCTGAACAACGGACGGCGACCCGCCCAGCGGGTCGATCACTTCGACAACTGCGCCGTCACCAACATAGCTCTGGCTGGCAGTGGCAAAGACGCGATTGTTGATGACAGTGAGGCCGCGGAATCCGATGACATCGTACTCGCCGTACGAGGTGTTGATCTTGCCCGCGACAGCGCCTGTATCAGTGAAGGTGGTTCCGTCGGTCGTCTTCAGGATGCGCGCGGGTGCAGTTGCCACCAGTTCCGGGATGTATTCCGCGGCTGTCACGCCACTGATGAGCAACGTCTCGTTACCGGATCCGTCGGTCATCACCGCCATGCCGCGGTAGCCGATGTCGCGACCAATCTGCTTGCCGGGTGCGCGCGGATTCTCTACCGTCGGGGACTCATACACGCGCTCCCACGCCCCGGTTCCCGGCGTGTAGCGCCAGATTTCCGCGCGCAGATCGAGATCGTACTTGTCCGCTGTGCAGTTCAGATCTTCCGCAGGTTTGGCTGAATAGAGTCCAAATCCGGGATAGTAATAGTCGAGCAACGCGTTTTCGACACAGAGCGGGTTGGCGGCGGTGCCGATATAGAGCCGCCCCTTGAACCATGCCATCGACCAAGAGTATGAGTTCTTGGTGTTGCCCATCCCGCCAGTCGAAATCTCGCTGACGCCGCTGACAGCAGCCAGGCTGGTGAACACCTGTACCATCGACAGCGTCACCAGCAACGCCACGGTTCCAACAATGCGCTTGCGAGTTGTCAGTCGCCGCCGTGCCTTCACTTGTCCTCCCAACCGATCGTTCAAAAACTGATGATCCTTCTGTTCTAATGTGATGTTGCGACTGGCTGCACCAGACGCTCAATGAGCTGGGCTGCACGTGGCGGCCCCGGTGCGTCGGCCAGGTGCTGGGCAATTCGACGTGCGTTGGCGGTGTAGCGCCCGTCCGAGAGCACGTCCTCGACCGCCGCGCGAAGTCCAGCCGGCGTACATTTGCGCGGCGATAGCTGCACACCTGCGCCGGCTTCAACTACACGACGGGCGTTATCTGGCTTGTCCCAGGTCGTCGGGACAATGACCATCGGAACGCCTGCTTTCATCGCGGCCATGACAGTGCCATTGCCGCCCGTTGTTACGATCGCCGCACAACGCGGTAGCAGCGTATCGTGGTTGACCCAATCGACGAAGTGTAGGTTCGGCGCGAGACTGCTCTCCATTTGTACGTCGCGCTCACGTCCGGCCGTCAGAATCACTTGCATCGGGCGACCCGCCAGGCCCTCAAGCGCCGAGCGCAGGACGAACGGGTCCTGGAAATGCGACGTGCCTTCCGTCACGTGCACCCACGGCGAATCAACGGGAATCTCGTTCAGCCAGTTAGCCTCGTCCGCCAGGTGTGGCGGGAACCAGGTACATGCGCCGACGTACTGGACTGACTCAGGCAGGTCATGACGCTCGAAGTCGAGCTCGCGTACGTTGCCAATGATGTACAGCGGCAGCCGACCCTGGAACTCACTGACCGAGCACCCCATCGGCGCTAGCCCGTGCTGCGATCGGAAGAAATCCACTCGTCGCCGCAAGCCGGTAGCGGCGATGTCGACTGCGCCGGTCAGCATCCGGGCGACGACGCGCGACCCGGTCGACTTTGGCGGGGCCATGCCGAAGCCCCACGGCGGCGCGTCCGGTCCGGGGATCATCGAACCCAGCAAGGACACGAGCGCAACCGGGATCGGCGCAGCTTCCCAGAGGATGAGAATCGGCCCCCACATGTTCATGTCGGTGACGATTACATCCGGTTGCCAGTCATCCTGAATCTTCTGGATATCAGCGACCTGGCCGGGGATCGTCTCGACCAGCCAGTTGCGAAATGCTTGATGACCCACACGGGCTGACTGACGTCGCCCGCCGACAGACTGCTCCATCGCGTGGATACGCTGGTAGCTCTCCGGCTTCACCGCCTGAAACGGGTAGAAGCGAAAATCTTCAGACTCCACCAACTCGCGAGCACTCTCGGCAGTGTAGACGGCGACTTCGCAGCCGCGATCTCGCAACGCGTGCGCAATGCTCATTTGGGGGAAGACATGACCGGGGAAGGGCCAGCATGTCACTAGCACACGAGTACTCATGGCAACAATGGCCCCGTTCCAGTTACGACGAGAGTACGGCTCACTGGGGCTGGCTGTTGAACGAGTTGACGTCCACATGATGTCAAGCACCGCGAAGCGCAATGCACCCATCTATGAGATTGATACCTCTTCATATAGCGCACCTAACGGCGGTTCCGCAAGATGTGACTTCGGTGTCACGTCGCCAATGACGATCTTGTAATTTGCTTCGGACGTATCGAAACCAGCCACGTGTCATCGCGACGCACCGACCGTCCGCGCCGCGAGCTCTTCCAGAAGGGTGACTGCCTGGGCAGGTCCCGGGGCGGCATTCAGGCGCTCCGCAAGCTGCTGCGCGTTGTACCTGTAGCGCGGTTTGCTCAGCACCTCGCCGATCGCAGCGCGCAATCCGGCTGGCGTGCAGCGCTTGGCCGGCAGGCGTACCCCGACTCCAGCTTCGACGACGCGGCGGGCGTTATCCGGCTTATCCCACGTCGTCGGGACAATGACGAGCGGCACGCCGGCCCGCAGGGCACTCATGACCGTTCCTGCCCCACCGGTGGTGACCAGCACGGAACATTGCGGGAGCAGTGTGCTGTGATTGATCCAGTCGGCGGTATGAATGTTCGGCTCCAGCTCCCCAAGATCCAGTTCGGCAATCGAGCGCTGCCGACCACTGGTCAGGATCACTTCCATTGGCAGGCCGGCTAGCCCCTGCGCGCCGGCACGCAGCACGAACGGGTCGCCATAGCTGAGCGTGCTCTCCGTGACATGGACCCATGGACGATCCCTTGGCAGATCGGCGAGCCATTTTGGGTCTGGTATGTCAGTCGTGGGGTGCCAGGCAAGCGGTCCGACATAGCGAACCGACGCGGGCAAGTCGGTGCGGTTGTAATCGAGCTCGGGCAGGCTACCGATCATGTACAGCGGCAGCGTGCCGGTCTGACGATTCATCGACATGGTAAGCGCAGGCAGGCCGGAGTCGGCGCGAATCTCGTTCACCCTGGCACGCAGTCGCCGCCCCGCCAGCTCGGTTGCGCGATTGACGCCCTTCGTCAGCAGTTTCGCGCCAGTCGATCGTGGTGGAGCCATCCCCAGCCCGGCGGGTGGTGCGTCTTCACCGGGCACGAGGCAGCCGAGCAGTGTCGACAGGATAGCCACCGGCGCGCGACCAGTCTCGGAGAGGACGAGGATCGGCCCCCACATCGCTGTCTCAGCAACAACGACATCCGGCTGCCATGAGTCGACAATCGGCTCCAGATCGGCAACCTGATCCGGTATCGTCTCGACGAGCCAATCGCGAAAGATCTGGAGCACATTGCCGGCGACGGGCCGACCGGATGGCGCAGCCGTGTCCATCGAAATCATGCTGCTCGTCGCGCTCGATTCCGACAGCCGATCAAACGGAAAGAACGTGATGCCCTCGCGCTCAACAGCCTCGCGAGCGGACTCGCCCGAATAGATCGCGACATCGTGCCCGGCATCACGCAGCGCCAGCGCCACGCTCATGAACGGGCTGATGTGCCCGGCGAACGGCCAGCAGGTGAGCAGATACCTTCCCATCAGCAAGCCTCCCAACTCGCGCACGCAGCAGTTCGATTGGCGGCCGCGGCTACGCCTCTCATTGCGTTGCCGTCGTTGGCTGCGCTTCCGCTTCTGCCGCTTCCTTCTCCAGGCGCTTGACCATGCCGCCGAAATAGACCTTTTCGAAGACTGGCTCCGGCAGGAGTCGACGGAGCTTCACGACGGCAGACGCCGGTTTGCCGACGATGTAACGCATCTTCGGCGTCTCGACCGTAAGCGCCGTGTGGATCGACTTGGCGACATCGGCAGATGTCGTCTTCGAGCGGGCGACGACCTCATCGGACATCACTTCGCTGACCTGGAACATGCGGTAGTACGGACTCTGCGGGTCCATCGCACCTTCGGCGAGGCCACGGTGTGTCGTCCAGCGGGTGGTGTCGATGATCCCCGGCTCGATCAACACCGACTGCAGCCCAAACGGCGCGATCTCCAGCGCCAGCGCCTCGCCGAACCCTTCGAGTGCAAACTTGCTGGCGCAATACATGGAGACGCCGAACGACGAGATTCGGCCACCGACCGACGACACGGTCAGGACGCGCCCACGGCCAGCCGCGCGCATGTGCGGCAGCACCGCCTGTGTGACAGCGATCGTGCCGAAGACATTCGTCTCGAACACCTGGCGGATCTCATCAGCAGCGAGATCTTCAAGGCAGCCACGCAGGCCAACGCCGCCGTTATTCACCAGTCCGTAGATAGATCCGGCTTCCTGCATGATCTGATTGACAGCCGTATCAATACTTTCTTGATTCGTTATGTCTAATTCAAGGACACGAAGCGACACTCCTCGATCGGTTGCTGCCTGGGTGACCTTCGGTTCTGAAGCGATATCGCGCACTGTTGCGTAGACGTTGAAACCCTGCTTGGCGAGGTGAATGGCCGCCTCGAGACCGAGGCCGGTTGAGCTGCCAGTGACGAGAACGGTATCTCCCGGCGAACCACTTGATGCGGTCATCGGTCCTCCTTCATTGCTGAAATTGCGGGCTCTCGCTCCAACGCTCTGAGAATTTCGGCGGCGACCAACTCCGGCTGCTCCAGCGGCCCGAAGTGCCCCCACTCGGTGCGAGGCAATAGAATGGAACGAACATGCGGCAGGTGTTCGCGGAGAAAGTCATAGGTTCCCAGAAACGCGGAACCGTCGCTGAAAATCTGGACAACTGGTGTCTGAATGTTGCTGATCTCTTCGAGCGGCAGGCCGCCGATCTCCATCGTGTCGGTCGCCATCGTCGTCTCGTCAATGAGGCGCAGGAACGGCTTCGGGTTGCGTGGCAGTCCGTTCAGCGGCCCCCACTTCTTGGGAACTTCCAGGCTGAGGCGGAATAGATACTCGACATCGGTGCGGTGCTCGGGCGGAACCTCGTGGCCGGCGCGGGCGAGCACGTCCGACCAATAGTCCCATCCTTTCCAGTCGTCGGATTCACGTGTGTAGATCATGGCCGGCAGCGCCGCCTCGATCGCAACGATCTGGCGAACCCGCTCCGGGAAATGGTGCGCGAAATAGAGCGAGATGTCCGCACCATAGCTGTGCCCGACGAGAGCAGGTCGCTCGATGTCCAGCGCGTCAAGCAGATCGCGCAGGTCTTCCGCCATGTCATCGCTGGTGTAGCCGGATGGCGTCACCTCGCTATAGCCATGGCCGCGCAGGTCGTAGGTCGTGATACGAAATCGATCCATGAGCTGCGGGATGATTTGCAGATGCCAGACTGCAAGGTTGCCGGTCAGGCCGTGAACCATTACGACGTCCGGGCCCTCGCCAACCTGCTGATAGTGGATTTTCACCCCACTGCGGAGAACAACCTTCGGCATGTATTACTCTCAGTCTCTGGTCATTCAACGTAGCCAAGCGCACGCAGGCGGTTGAGAATCGTCGCCTCAGCGTCGCTGTCAATATCGAGTGCAGCATCCGATTGGGATGTGGCAGTCGCCGCTCCGTCCGACGTGAACCATCGCGGCGGCCGTTGCTCAAGCTGCTCTGGCAGGACCACACTTTGCGGAACAATGCCGTCCGCATCGGTCGGAATTGGCAGATCGAGGCTGTACAGCAGCAACGGGGCGATGTCGACGAGCGACACCTCGTCCGCACGCTCGCCAGACCGAATTCCCGGGCCGTTCGCGATGAACACGCCGTCCCACTTGTGGTTGCCGAGGGCGGTGTCCCGGCGGCGGAACAGGACGTCAGAACGCAAGATCGAGATCGCCGCGCCGTCAGCCAGGGTCAACGTCAGGTCTGGCCCGTAGCCTTCGTACGGTCCGGGGAAAACGTCGTGGCGATCGTGTATCTGAGCGACGATCGGTTGGTCAGTCCACGGGTTTCTGACAGTCCGCAGGGCGGCGATCAGATCGGCGAGAATCGTCTCGCGATCCTTGCCGCATACGGATTCCGGCTGGTCGACGATGTTGATCCCAAGGCTGCTGGGTGTCGCCGCGTAGGCAACGGTCTTGTCCCAGTCCATCTCGTAAACGTGGCGGGTCATTTGGGCGAAGCCGATCTGTGGGTCGACCTCGTCACTCTCCCAGTCCTCCGCCTTCCAGGCCAGAAATCCCTGCTCTTCGAGCCACGCATTCAGATAGAAGACATCGTAAGACGCGCCGAAGCCGTGGTCAGACGCGACAACGACTGTCGCATCGGATCCAGCCAGATCAACGATCTCTGCCAGTTTGCTGTCCAGTCTCGCGAAGTAGTCCTCACACAGATCGATGATCTCCTGCTCCCAGGCATTTGGCTCAGCGGATCGCATGGCGGGATCGAGGAAGCGCCAGCACAGGTGTTGCAGCTTGTCCGCGCCATCGAAGACGACGCCGACAAGATCGACATCGTCGTTCGTCATGATGTGACGCAGAATCTCCGTCCAGCGCTCCTCACGACGTGAATGCAGCTGGATCCAGTCTGCATATTCCTCTGCGGCACAGCCCTCGAGAGCCTTCGCCTCAAGCGTCATGTCCAGAGCCAGCTCGCGCGGATTGAAGCTGGGTAGCGTCTTCAGCCGATCAAACAGGCCGGGAGGGTAGCATCCGAGTCTCAGCTGCCGCCAGGGCATCCAGCCGCCGGGAACGATATAACCATTCACCGCCGGTGGCGGGAACATCAACGGGAAGTTGAGGCTGACAACGTTCAGGCCGTGATCGCTGGCGATTGACCAGATCGTGTCGCTCTTGACGTTGTGCGAGCTGGCGAACTGGAAGTAGCGACTGGCTGGGTCTTCCTTCTGGAAGAAGTCGAAGACGCCGTGCTTGCCCGGTCGTTTGCCGGTCATCACCGTCGTCCACGCCGGCGGCGTCAGCGCCGGGACGATGGAGCGAAGCGGTGCACGCACGCCACGCTCAATCAGCGTTTTGAGAAACGGCATCTTGCCGCGTTCGATCAACGGATCGAGAACTGTGAACGTCGCGCCATCCAGTCCCAGCAAAAGTGTTTTCGGCATTGCGCTCACTCCCTCGCCGAAACTGGCTGGCGATGGTCGCTGACGTAATTCACCAGCTCGCCGACCGTCACATCGCGCTCTTCGACCGGGCGCTGTCCGATTTCGGCCAGAAACTCTGCGAACGGCAGCTGGCCATAGCGCTGCTGAATCATCGTGCCGAGGATGACGAGATCGAGTGATTCGAGCCCCATGTCGGTCAGGAACAGCGTCTGTTCAGAAACCGGGCCGGAATACTCCCAATCGTCGGCCATCTCGTTGATCAGTTCGAGCACCGCGGCAAGAACTTCCGGATCGGCATTGCGCGTCACTATGATCTCCTTAGAGGTAGATACGAACCATGGACTGAACCGGGCGACGCCAGCGATCACGGAATCCCGCGCGTCACAATTGCCAGGGCGCTCACAAGGCTATCGACTCTGTGGGTTTGCGCGCTGATGACTGCATTGTCCTGCACCGACGCCACATCGACACCGCCACTTACCGGGTCGATCCCGACGACCGCCAACGATTGCGGTCCACCCGACATGCCGGTGCCGAACGCTTTCCCGACAGCTTCCTTAGCGCACCAGCAGCGCAGGAGCCATTCGGCGGAACTGTCCTCGGAAACTGTGCCAATCAGTATCCGTTCGGTATCAGTGAACGCGATCTCATCGAATCCAGCAGGCCGCTGCTTCAAGAATTCGATGTCGAACCCGACCGCGCTCGCTACGTCGGCAGGTGCGACGACTGCGGCAGCAACGCCGTCGGTATGTGAGAACGTCACAAGCGGCGCAGCGCCAAGGGCATCCACGCAGGCACCTTGCACGATCGGCTGTCCATCCGGTCCGCTAACGATCTCAATGTCGGCCGGCAACAGCGCAATCCCGGTGCGCTCATGGACAAGCTCGACGATGGCCTCCTTGGCTGCCGATCGCGCGCCGAGCCATTCGAGCCGCCGATGATCTGGCAGCCGCAATTCGGCAAAACGCTCGCGTTCGGCGCAACTGAGAATACGTCGTGACCACACCCGAATCCAGAACGCCTTGTCACCGCCGACGCGAGTGTCGACCATTCGACAACGAACCCCGGGCGCAGTTGAGCCGATCAGGCTCGGAGTGGGCACCGAAACGGTCCCGCCGCGCGAGAGGATCAGATCGTGCAGGTGGGCGGGAACGTCGAACCGCTTGTCTTCCCAACCCAGCAGGCGAATCCAGACCTGACCATCCGGCGTCACCAGCTCAATGTCAGAGCGGACGACCTGTTCGCCTTCCAGCGCTACCTGTGCGCTACATCGGACCGGTGTGCCAACGGGCGGTGTTGGTCGGAAGATCTCCAGCGTCTTCAGGCGATACGGGAAGATGACATTCGCGCTTGGCAAATGCTCGGTTGTCCAGAACCCTATCACCTGTCCGGCGGCATCCAGCGTCACCGGGTCGAGGACGAATTGTGGTGCCTGCTGGACAGCGAAAAAGCCCGTTGTCGGCCGGACAGAGAGCGTCGCGACAATGCCGGTCTCACCAGTCTGATCGACCGAACTGACGCCCTGCCAGGCCGGGCCGTGGAACATGACATCCTGATAGAGCCGATCCGGCATCCAGCGCGATTCCCTGGCATCGGCAGGCGGTGCCACACGCTGCGTGCTGTTGGTTGGCCACGTCGGCGACAGGACGACGACTGCTTCGGCAACGGCAGATGTTGAATCGCTTGTGCCGACCGGCGACTCGCTAAGGTTGTGGAGTGCCACGCGCACGCGAGCGGCCCCTTCTGTATCCGCGATCCGCGACGCCAACACCCGCAGCGTCTGCGGCTCATCGTCCCAGGCGAGCCAGCGGCTGGCGAAGACGTCTTGCATGCCGACGACCTGCAACCCGGGAAGCAGGCACGTTGCTGCCTCGGCGAGAATTTCGAGGCTCATCGTCAACGGCATGATCGCCAGTCCGGCCAGCGTCGGATCGGTGCACGAGATCTCACGCCCGAATGTGTGATCGAGCAGATAGCGGTCGCGTCGAACATCGAACACGCGCTCGGCCACTAACGTCTGGCCCGGCTCGATTGAGACGACTGATCCGAGCAGCGGAAACATCGTGGTGTCAACATCCGGCAACGACCGCGAGTCATTGTCCGTTGCTGTCGGTCTACCCGCTGGTGGGTCAAGAACCTGAATCTGCTGCACAACGTGGTTCGACTCTGCTTGAGTCGAATCGCGCATGCCTGACAGGTAGGCGTGCATGATTTCCTGCTGAGTGGCCAGGAACTCTTCCATGACATCGAGATGACCTGCCAGGAATGAGGCAGCCTCATCGTCGAAGGCAGCCGGTTCATGGCCAGGGACCGCCAGATTCGTAGGCGAATCGTGCCAAACGTTCGTGTCCTCGAAAGCGTCAATCTCGGGCTGGAGGCTCGTCGTATTGCCGGACGAAGGCATCTCAATGTCTGGCTCTGCTACTGGCGTGGATATTCGCTGACTGACCTCATCCGTCGACTCAGGCGGGCGCACGGCAGCAACGATCTCGTCCGAAAAGCGGAGCATCGGCCAGGACGAAGACAACAACATGTCATCGAAGCGGCGCGGGCTTACGTCAGTCGCATCGAGGTCCAGTTGTTGCGGGTTGCGCCGACTGTAGAGATAGTCCAAATCGAGATCGACGCCGTTGCTGTCAGCATGCCGACCAGGTGGTTGAGCTGGGTGATGCCAGACCGGCGCATGACGTTGGCCGGCATCACGCAGGACGGCTTCCCACGCAAAATGTCCTCGACGAACGCGGAGAGATTCCCGCGCGGCCCAACTTCAACGAATACTCGGCACCCTTCGTCATAGAGGGCTTCGATCGTGCGCTGGAACTCTACCGGTTGCGACCAGTGGCGCAGGAAGATCTCCCGTACTTCATCAGGTGCTTCGGGATAGCGACGCGTCGTCGCGCACGAATAGAGCGGGATCGTCGCGGGCCGCACCGGCACCTGCTCGTACAGCTGACGCAGGTCGGCGGTGTACGGCTCGAAGAGCGGAGTATGAACTGCGCGATCGTAGGTTAGCTGCTCGTAGATGAGCCCCTGTCGCTCGACGATGGCGCGGGCGCGTTCCGCAGCGGCGAGTTCGCCGATGAGGACAGCCTGGTGCGGACAGTTCTCCACCGCCAGATAGATGTCGCCGCCTGCCTCCTGCGCAATGGCGTCGACCTGCGTACGAGGCGCGGCGATTGCCAGCAAGGTCGCGCGCGGCACGCCGTCGTGCGACTTCGCCGACGCGTAGTAGTCGTAGAGCGCGCGACCGAGCGCGATGAACTGCTCGTCCGAATCGACGTCAAACACGCCAGCAGCCGTCGCGGCGGAGTACTCGCCACTGCTGTGTCCCACGCAGGCATCGCCCTGCAGACCGAGTCGCTGGAGTAGCGCGAACATCGCCTGATTGGCTGCCTGAACAGCTTCAATCGCGAGATCCATCTGCATCAGGCGCTGGAGATTTGCCGTGCGATCTTCATCGTTAAACGCTGGCCGGGGGAAGATGTAATCGCTCGGCACATCATCGCGTGGGTGATCGTGGAAGATCCGATCATAGCGATCGAAGACCTCGCGCACTTCCGGGAAGTGCAGACACAAGTCGGCCAACATGTTCTGGTACTGCGCGCCTTCGCCGGGAAACATCAGCGCGACCTTGCCATCGCCTCCGAGCGGCTCGGCGAAGAAGAAGATGCCCGACACATCCTTGATGCGGCGACAGGCCGGATCAGCGAGCCGCTTTGCGGCGCGATCGAGCTTCGCGAGCAGATCGTCGTGGCTCGCCGCAACAATCGCCAGCCTGAGCGTCGAACCGGCAGCATCGAAATCGCCATTCACCGTGAACGCGAGATCGACAAGCGCGCCAACGCCCTCTGGTCGACCATCCAGTCGCTCGATCTGCTCCGTGAGACGCAGCGCTTTGTCCCGGATCGCGTCTATCGTATCGCCGCCGATGATAAAGACTTCGCTATCCCAACGCGGCAGATGCCGAACGGTGTTGGCGGCCGGATCGGCAGGCCGATACTCCTCCAGCACTGCGTGCGCGTTGATGCCGCCAAAACCGAATGCGTTGACCCCGGCACGGCGCGGCTCGGGCGCGCCATGAATCCACGGACGCGGTTCGGTGTTGAGATAGAACGGCGTCTTCTCCAGCTCCAGCTTTGGGTTGGGCTCCGTCACGTGCAGTGTTGGAGGTAGCACCTTGTGGTGCAGCGCCATGGAAGTCTTGATGATGCCGGCAACGCCAGCTGCCGGAATCGTGTGGCTAATCATCGACTTGACGGTCCCCAAGGCGACCTTGGGCAACCCACCGTTTCGCTGGCCAAATACGTTCGTGAGCGCCTGAACCTCGACCACATCCCCGACTGCAGTCGCGGTGCCGTGTGCTTCGATCAGCCCGATCGAGTCTGGCGACACACCGGCATCCTCGTAGGCACGTCGCAATGCCATGATCTCGCCATCGACGCGCGGAGCCATCACGCTCACGCCGCGTCCGTCGCTGGCGACGCCAACGCCACGAAGAACTGCGTAGATCCGATCCCCGTCGCGCTCGGCGTCTGCCAGACGCTTCAGCACGACCATGCCGATGCCCTCTCCCAGCAGCGTGCCGTTTGCATCCTTGTCGAATGGGCGGATCTGCTCATCACGCGACAGCGCACCCAAACGGCAGAAGACGTTCAGCGCCGCAACCGGCATCCAGACCTGCGACCCACCAGCGAGCGCGAGATCGCATTCGCCGCTGAGCAGGTCACGCATCGCCAACTGGACAGCGATCAGCGATGACGCACAGGCGGCATCGACCGTGTAGGTCGGTCCCATCAAATCAAGCTTGTTGGCGATGCGACCAACGATAATATTCGGGATCAGGCCCGGCACCGTCTCGGCGGTCATCGGCGGCAGGATGCGCTTCATCTCCTCACGCAGTAGGTGGATGCGCTCGTCGTCGATCTCCGGGTTCAGCTTGCGGATGAGTTCGAGCGTCTGCCCGATGATCAGCGTGCGCTGGATGGCAATGGCATTGCCACCATTCAGGTAGGTGCCTTTACCCAGCACAACCGCGGTGCGGTGACGCACCTCTTCGGGGAGATCGTCGCAGCCGGCATCACGCATGGCGTCGTGGGCGAGTTTGAGTGCCAGCCACTGATCCGGCTCACCGCCGACCGACATCGGCGGTACTCCGTACGCCAGCGGCGAAAACGAGACCAGCGATCCAAGGTATCCACCGCGTTGGCAGTAGACCTTGTCGGCATCGCCAAGGTCGGGATCGTAATAGACGCCCGGATCCCACGCTTCTGCCGGTGGCTCCGAAACGGCATCGAATTTATTGAGAATGTTCTCCCAATATGCTTCCAGATCTTTCGCGCCCGGAAACAGGCACGACATCCCGATAATGGCTATTCCATCGACTGGCGTTGAATGATTTTGCGTTGGCGGCTGATATTTGTGAGCCATGTAACCTCCATGGCGAATATTCATCAGGGGCGTGGGTCAATTCAGCATTCATCTTGGATTACCTACGACGCGATTGAGTGATCGTGATCCTGTTCCTGCCATGCCGGTAATGGCGATTGCGACCGCCCCGTCACTGCTATAGAGGAAGTGATCTGCCTGGCAGAGTGGCAACTTGATGTCGGCATGAATCAGCACTTCATGCTGGAGCGTCCAGTTATCCGACGCGTCGCGGGCCCGCGCGAAACGCTCAATCCGCTGCATGGTGTTCGGCAGGAGGGTCACGTCTACGGACATCCGTAACCAGACCAATTGCATCTGCAGAGCGCTATCAACAATCGACGGATCGAATAGCCAGTCACCGTTGGCGCTGGGCAGGAACCGGTCAAGATCGACCGGCTCGAGCGTAGCTCGCGCTCCGTACTGACTCGTGCCATCAATTCCGGCGATTCCCTGGAACAACGGCCCGTGAAACAGGTACGTATCGTAGGCGAATCTCGGTGTGATCTCAGTCGGCGACAGCCCAGACAGCCGCGCAGGCGCAACGGGCGGCGTCGCCAACTCTTCGAGCTCGACCGTCGCGCGATAGTGAACGCGCGGCGTCGGCCCCGCAGCAACGATCCGCACATCAACCGCGACCCCATCGCGGCTCGACTGGCCGCTCTGCTCGGCAACAACATGCACGCTTACCGGCGACGGAACCGAGATACCGCTGAGCAGTTGCATGTCACGCACGGCCCGAACAGGGAGTGTTGGGAATACCAATGACGCAGTTTCGGCCATCAGCTCCAGTGCAACGGCGAAAGGCACGATCGGTGTGCCGTCAATCTGATGGTCGAGCAAGTAGCGATCGATTGTCGGATCGAACGTTCGCCCAACGATCACGCCGCTGTTCGAGCGCGACTCGATCGTCGCATTGACGGAGATCAGAGGCAGGTCGCTAGCAATAAGCGGCGAAGATTCAGGCTGCGACTTCGCCTGCGGGAAGGCCATCGGATCGCTTTTCCCGACGCCACCGACCGGCGCGCTGGCGCCGCCGATGACGATCTCGACCTCGCCCTTGCGACCAAATTGCAGTTCCTCGATCAGCAGACGACAACCAACCGGCAGCGGTATGAGCTCGATGCCACGTTCGGCGAACTGCTGTCGAACAGCATCGGAGACCATGCCCGTCTTCAGCCATGGGCCCCAGTTGATCGACACGACGTGTGCGGCCCACTGACGATCCAGGTGCTGCGCCAGCTTGTTCAACACTTCGCTCGCGGCAGCATAGTCTGCCTGCCCGCGATTGCCAAAGCGCCCCGAAACGGAGGAGAAGAACACCAGGAATCGCAGCGATTCCGGCTGCAGCAAGGTCGCCAGCGTCAGCGCGCTATCGGCTTTTGTCGTGACGACACGTCCGAACGAGGCGAGCTGCTTGTCGCGAATCAGCTTGTCCTCAATGATGCCTGCGCCGTGGATTGCGCCGTCGATCCGACCGTGACGCCGATAGACATCTTCGATGAGCGCGCGGAACGCGTCAGCGTCACGGACATCGCAGGCGTGATATTCGACCTGCGAACCGGACGCGCGCAACCTGTCGATCGTTGCCTGTACTTCGCGGCGACTCAGCAGGTCGCGAACTTCACGCTCGACCATCACTGGCGTCACGTTCTCGCCGCCCGCTCGATGCCGCTGCACCAGGGCGATCTTGAGGGCGGCTGCATCTTGTATGGCCGCCGTCTCCGGGTCCTCGGACTCCAGCGGCGTTCGACCTACCAGTATGAGTGTTGGTTGCCACAGCTCCGCGAGCCATGCCGCCGACTCGGCTGTGATCCCTCGCGCGCCACCAGTAATGAGGACGACCGCGCCTCGATCAAGCGCAAACGGCTCTGCTGCCTCATCAACCGGATGCTCAGCGATACCAAGCCCAACACGCTCGTCACCGCGGTAGCCGACTTCAGCGTGCGCGTCGATGCTCCAGAACTCGTCGGCGATGCGCTGAGCCGCGACACGCGAATCACACGGCCCGACATCTACAGCCTTCGCTCGCAGTTCCGGGAAGTCCTGCGGCACCGTCTTGACAAAGCCCGCCAGCGCTCCGCTCGCAATCGAGCGAGCGCCAGCAGCGCTTCCAACGGCAAAATCACCGCCAAGGTCAACGACACTCATGATCGCATTGCAGCCGGACGCCGACTCAATCAGGTCCGGCGCAAAGCGCTGCGTCGCGAGAAACAGCCATGAGAGTTGTCGATCCAGGTCGTGCTGCAAAGACACAGCGTCCAGGTCGTCTGATGAATCGCTCTGGGCGACAGACGCCAGATGGATGAGCGCGCCCACCGGGCCATGCTGACGACGAACGGTATCGAGGACTGTAGCGACGTCGCCTTCACTCGGGGACGGAACTTGCCGCGTGTCGATGCGCGCAGTTCGAATCCCGCCGGCTTCCAGAATCGTCGCGAGGTGGTGTCCGATCTCAGCGCCGTCGTCGATCAGGACGACAACGCCATTGACCTCGCGAGCGCCGGTGCGGTCTGCCGGCTCAATCGGGAAGCATGTCACGCTGAACCGACCGATCCGCGCGCCGGCCGGTTCAAACTCAAAAGGGAGACGCTCCTCCGTTCCACGATTGGCCTCTTCAGTGCCTCCCGCGAGTATTGCCTGTAACGCGTCGGCAATCTGGTTGAGCGTCTTACTACTCGTCACTTGCTCGACGTCCGGCGTCACGCCGTCCGGAATTGGCAACGACTGCATCATCGTGCCGGCGATCTCAACGCGCTTGATGGAATCGATTCCCAGATCGGCTTCCAGGTCAGCGTCGAGGCCGAGCATGTCAGGCGGGTACCCGGTGCGATCGCTGACGACCCCCAGCAACATCGCCATCAGCGCGTCGCGATCGAGCGCACGCGCGGCGGCCGCCGGCGGAGCGACGACCGGTGCAGGCGCTGCTGCTTGGGCCACCGGCTCCGGAGTTGGCACTGGCGGTGCGACGGGTTGTGGCGGTGGCGGTGCCGGTTGGACTTGTGGTTGCGGCACTCTGGCCACTGGTGGGCTGCTCACTTGTGGGGCAGGTTGCGGAGGAGCTGGCGCATGACCATTCCCGTTGCCATTGCTGGCAGTCGGCGGTCGCAGCTCGTGAACGGCGGGCCGCGAAATACTGCCAGTCGTATCAACAACGCGCTGCTCGGCACTCGGGCGATACGCGCCGAGATAGGCGAGCATCACTGAGCGCTGCGTCTCCAGAAACTGCTGCATCACCTGCTGATGGCGATTCATCACGTCGCTCACACGGTCGCCGCCGTGTGCAGCGGGCGACGGCTGTTGTGCGTACATCAGTGGCATTGACTGCGGCGAGGACTGCTCTGCCGCGTCCGGTTCTTGTGGAACTACATGATTGTGTATCTGTGCAGTCACTGCAACGCTCCCTTCCTGCATCGGGACTGATTCTTGAGGAGTCGCATGACCTTCCAATCCGGCTGGTGCGGCCGATACGTCAGCATGTGACGTCGATCTTCCATTGACAGAGGCAGCGACATGACCTTCGCGATGGACAGTGACCTTCAGCGGCGCTTGCTTCCCTGCTCCACGCAATGGCGCGCCGATCGGTCGCGCGCCGCCGCCGTTGACCAGCCAGGTCGATGAGGTATAGACAGGGGTATCCTGGCCAGCGTCGAGTGCGCTCATCGAAAGCCGCTTCGCGTTACGCCCAGTGAACAGCCGGTCAAGCTGCACCGGTGCGCCCTCAGTCACGAGCGCGGCGAGCGTATGAAGCAACTGCAGCATTGCCGGTCGGCCCGACTGATCCATCGACAAGGCGACGTGCGGACGTTCAGCGAGAATGCTGCCGATCAGGCCAGTCAGCACACTCTTCGGACCGACCTCGACGAAGATGCGTGCACCGGCGCTGTGCATGGCTTCAACCTCACGCACCCACTCCACCGGGTGCGTCAGGTGTCGGCTGAGCAGGTCGGCAATGTCCGCTGCGTCCTGCGGGTACTGCTCGCCGGTGGTGTTCGAGTACACCGGTATGCGTGGCGTGGCAATCGGCGTCTGCGCCAGCATCTCGGCGAGCCGCTTCTGCGCGGGTGCGACATAGGACGAGTGGAACGCGCACGCAACCGGCAAGCGTCGCGCGCGCAGGCCGTGCTCGTCGCACCAGGCAATCGCACGGTCGATCGACGCCTCGCCACCAGAGATGACGGTCTGCTTCGGCGAGTTGAGGTTAGCCAGGGTGATGTCAGAATCGTCGAGCAGCGGAAGCAACGCCTCACGCGGCGCGTCGATCGCGGCCATCGTTCCCGTTTCGCCGACTGCGCCCTCGACCATGAACCGACCGCGTGCCTCCGAAAGGCGCAGCATGTCGTCAGAGCTGATGCTCCCAGCAGCGGTCAGCGCAACGAACTCGCCGTAACTGTGTCCCGCAACCATTGCCGGTTCTACTCCGAATCTGCCGAGCAAATGGTTGTAGGCCAGATTCGTTGCACCGAGGGCCGGCTGAGCGATGTTCGTTTCGGTCAGTGCAGCCCGCTGGACCTTCTCGTCGTCCGGTGTGAATGTCGGTGGCGGGAAGATATAGCGGCTCAGCGGCTGCTGCAGCAGTCCATCCAATACTGCATCAGCATGATCGAACTGTTGGAGCACTCCGGGGAACGCAACGGCTAGATCGCGGCCCATGTTGACGTACTGCGACCCCTGGCCGGGGAACACGAACGCGATGGAACCCTCGCGCGCCATCCCCTCCTCGGCGAAGTGGATCCCATTTGGCAGGTGCTGGCGCTCGATGTCGGCGGTCAGCACATCACGCGCCGACCGGAGCTTCGTCGCCAGATCATCGAGCGTCGCGGCGACGATCACGAGCACAGGTCCGTCGCTCAGCGGTTCCTCCAGACTGAGCGTGTATGCCAGATCCGTTAGCGACGGCTGGGCACCAACCTCCAGCTGACCGAGCACACTCTCGATTGCCATCATGAGTTCGGACCGCGAATGCCCACGCCAGACCAGAATCTCAGCCGGGATGTTCCCGACAATTGACGGGGTCTCTTCGAGATAGGCGTTGGCGTACTCTTCCAGCGTCAAGTGGAAGTTTGTGCCGCCGAATCCGAATGCACTCACACCGGCCCGTCGCTGCGGGATCGATGGGTTGCGCAGCCACGGTCGCGGCTCGCTATTGACGTACAGCGGGCCGTCAGGGAATCCAGCACGCGGACTTGGCCGCGTAACACCGAGTGTCGGTGGGAGTACATGATGATGGAGCGCCAGCGCAGCCTTCATTAACCCGGCGACTCCGGCGGCTGCCTTCGTATGGCCGATCATCGACTTCACAGAACCGATCGCGGCAGATTGCGTCGTCGCACCAGCTCGGTTCAACACGGTCGAAAGCGATTGCGCCTCCGCCTGATCGCCGGCGACCGTGCCGGTGCCGTGGGCTTCGAACAGCTCGACGGTGGCTGGTGAGTAGCCGGCCTGCTGATAGGCTCGATCCAGCGCGCGCATTTGCCCCTCGGGTCGCGGCGCGGTCATGCTGCGATCGCGTCCATCGCTGGCAGCCCCGGCTCCCTGGATGACCGCGTAGATGCGGTCTCCGTCGCGCTCGGCATCGTCCAGCCGCTTCAGCACTAGCGCCGCGAACCCTTCGGCGATGGCGATACCGTCTGCCTCCGCGTCGAACGGTCGGCAGCGACCTGTCGCCGACAGCGCCTGCGTCTTGGAGAAACACAAGAAGGCGAACGGATTCTGAATGGCGTCAACACCACCGACGACCGCCATGTCACTCACGCCCGATTGCAGATCTCGGATCGCCAGATAGACGGCTGCAAGAGACGACGCACAGGCGGCATCGACGGTAAAGTTCGCGCCGCCGAAATCGAACCGATTCGCGACGCGACCGGAAGCAACATTCATCAGCAAACCGGGAAAGCTATCTTCGGTCCACTCCGGCATCAGGCCATCTGCAAGCTCGTTGATCTCCCACGCCGCATCGCCGACAACGAGCGGCAGTGTCGAGCGCAACATGTATCCGGCAGTGAGGTCCGATCCGCCGCCGCCAGCGCCAAGCATGACCGACGTGCGCTCGCGATTAAAAGGCCGCTTCTCATAGCCTGCGTCGCGAAGCGCGGCCCTGACGACCAGCAAGCCAAGTAGCTGGAACGGCTCGATCGACTCAATCGACTTCGGCGGCATGCCGAACTCGACCGGGTCGAAGGGGATGTCATCGATAAACCCACCCCAGCGCGAGTAGATCTTGTCGGGAACCGAGCGATCCGGATCGAAATACTGCCGCCAATCCCAGCGCTCAGCCGGGATCTCAGTCACCGCGTCGACCTTGCCCAGGATGTTCTTCCAGAACGTCTCGGTGTCGGCGGCACCGGGGAAGATGCTCCCCATACCCACAATGGCGATCTGGGCCGGTTCAGGTGTCGGCTCCGGGTTGGCGTCTTCGATCGCGAGGTCGGCCAACGTCCGGGATGATCCGATGGAGATTCCCGCGTGCAGGTCTGCCATCGACATGACCTGTTGGTGCAGCGCAGCCACCTGACCGATCATGTACATTCCGCGCGACCATTGGTCGTCTGGTGCAACATCGATCAGCTTCTTTTCGGCAGCGTCCTTCCCGAACGCCGGATTGCGGTCGACACCCTTGGACGCGATCCGCAGGCGGCCAATGTTGAACTCTTCAAGGCGATTGCGGATCTCGTCACTCGACGTATTGGCACGGATGAGATCGAGCTTCTCTGTGCGGAAATCATCGACAAACGGGGACGGGAGGCAGCGGGTGGAATGGCCGGGCCCACTCTCCAGCAGCACCGTCTCATTGCAATCCTGCGCGGCACTCTGGAAGCCAGCGGTGATCGCACCTGATGTCACGGCCTCGGACGTGAACAGGTAGGCGGTACCAACCAGCACGCCAATCCGGACGCCGCGCTCAGCCAGCGGCGCTGCCAGAGCAGCGACCATCGCTGCCGATCGTGCATCGTGAATGCCGCCGGCAAACAACACGTGAAACTCGGCAGCGTCGACCGAGCGAGTCAGGTTCGCGAGCAGCGCACTGACCATCGTCTCCCAAAGCACGAAACTCGTGCGTGGGCCAACGTGACCGCCGCACTCGCGCCCTTCGAAGACGAATCGCCGCGCGCCATCCTTTATATAGAGGCCCAATAAGCCGGGGGAAGGGACGTGGAGGTAGGTGGCGATGCCATCAGCCTCAAGCGCCAATGCCTGATCCGGACGCCCGCCGGCGATCAGCGCGAACGGCGGACGATAGCGCCGGATCACCTCAAGCTGCTCTGCTCGCAGCTCGGCCGGAACGAAGCCGAGGATGCCAACACCCCACGACCGTTCGCCCAGCAGCTGCGACGTCTCGTCCAGCAGCGACTCGACTTCCCCTGCCCGCATCAACGCGAGAGCGAGGAACGGCAGCGCTCCGGATTCCGCGACCGACATGGCGAACTCGGCGCGATCGCTGACGCGCGTCATCGGCCCCTGAACGATCGGGAATCGCGTCCGATGCGACTCCGCCAGCGTTGATGACTCGCTCAATGGATCCAGACGCTGGGCGGTGCGGCAGTGTGCCGCGGCCTCATCTCGAATAGCGCCGAGGATGCCACCGACGGTATAAAAGCGATCGGCCAGGCTGGCAGCAAAAGCCGCATCCTGGCCGACGAGAAGGACGTCCGACTGAGGATCACGCCAACCGGCGGCGGCAATGACGCGTTCTGCCCATAAACTCGTAGGAGGCTCGCTGGTCGCGAGCGTCAGATCACGCTCCTGCTGGCGCAATTCATCAACTGCAGCAACGCCTGGTCGCGAATAGACGCGCACCGGCTGACCCAGGTCAGCGCCGAGAACCGTCGTTTCGCTGCCATCCATCCGGCGCAGAATCGTTCTGGCTGCCTCCGGCAACGGCGACTCGCGTGCCAGCAGCACCTGGCTATCTAGCACGAATCCGGCTGCGCCCGCGACGGCACACGCAGCACCCGTGTGCAGCCCGATGCCACCCCAGGCCCACACCGGGACATCGACGCGAGCGATCAAGCGCTGGAGCAGCACGAACGTGCTCTCCTCACCGATCCAGCCGCCGCTCTCATGCCCCTTGGCAAGGACAGCGTTGGCACCAGCCTCCACGCCAATGCGCGCGATCTGTTCGTTCGGAGCAACAACGTAGACGTCTCGGCCGAGCGAACGAGCTGCGGAAGTTAGCGATGCAATCGCGTCATCGCCTTGACCGGAGATACAGACAGTAGTAGTCTTTTCTGACAGTAGTGACAGAATTGAACGACTGAAGTCCAGCGTTTCAGCACTGAGCAGAACGCCGAGGCGTCCACGTCCATGTGTTGAAAGCTTGTTCAGGGCGGCTCGACTATTTGGAAGGTCGCTAGTGAACTCAAGACTCAGTATGCCAATGGCTCCGGCACGACTTGCTGCAATGGCAAGCGTCGGGTCAGGGAGACCGGACGGCGATACAACGAGACTGTCGAGAACGAAGCGAGAATGCACAGGTATTGTCCTCTTCTATATGAGATGTAGGAATTCAGCGTAATCTCAGCATTGATACCTTCTCGTGCCTCACGCAACGACCAACCAACCGCATGCCTGCCTGCATACGGTGAATCCGACCGGGGACGACAGTCGGCGGCCATCGATGGATCGACACATCCACGATAGCATCCATCTGCGCAGTGTCAACCAGATGCGAGTATTGTCTTCATGTCAACGTGCCTCGTATCGCCTAATGGATCCCGTACGAACAGTTCACAACCCGCAATTGCCCAGCAGCGTCTGTGCATCGAAGAGCTCCGGCGTTATCGTTTGTGGCATGACGATCCCGCTCTTCGTCGTGACAATCGCAGACGCAACCGTGTGAGACGGGAGGAACTCTATGGGTCGCAGGGTCGCTGTTATAGGGCTCGATTGTGCAGAGCCATCGCTCGTCTTTGAGCAATGGCGCGACGAACTACCCAACTTTCGGGCCCTGATGAACCGGGGTGTCTGGGGCAAGTTGCGCAGCGTCGATCCGCCAATCACCGTCCCGGCCTGGAGCTGCATGATGTCCAGCCACGATCCCGGCCAGCTCGGCATCTACGGCTTTCGGAACCGCACAGATCACACCTATGAAAACCATTTTGTCGCCGACTCGCGCGCCATCACCGTCGCCCGTCTCTGGGATATCCTCGGCTGTGCCGAGAAGAACGTGATCGTGCTTGGCGTGCCCGGCACCTGGCCGCCGCCACAGGTGAATGGCGACCTCGTCAGCTGCTTTCTCACTCCCGATTCACGGACAGACCAGTTCACCTTTCCGCCCGAGCTGCGCGAGGAAGTCGAGCGTCTCGTCGGCCCTTATCATGTCGATGTCAAGAACTACCGGCGCGATGATCGGGATCGCATCCTGGCTGAGATCTACGAAATGACGGAGCAGCACTTCACAACTGCTCGACACTTGCTGGATTCGCGACCGTGGGATTTCTTCATGATGGTCGAGATCGGCGTCGATCGCATCCATCACGCATTCTGGAGCTTTCAGGATCCGGCGCATCCGAAGTACGAACCCGGTCATCGCTATCGTGACGTGATTCGCAACTATTACCAGTACCTCGACGACCAGCTTGGCGAGATGCTGGAGCGGTTCGACGAGGATGATGTCGTCCTAATTGTCTCCGACCACGGAGCGGAAGCCATGCGCGGCGCGATCTGCGTCAACGACTGGCTCATACAGGAGGGCTATCTCACCCTGCGCAAGCAGCCGGATGACATCGCGCCACTCGACCTCACCAACGTCGATTGGTCACGGACGCGTGTCTGGGGCGACGGCGGCTACTACGGCCGCATCTGGATGAACATCCGCGGGCGCGAGCCTGAAGGCATCGTCGATCCAGCGGATGCCGACGCGCTCGCAAGAGAGATCATCGAACGTCTCGAAGCGCTGCCGGCACCCGACGGGACGCCAATCGGCACGCGCGTCTACCGACCGTCAGACCTGTGGCCAGAGCGCCGCGGAGTCGCACCCGACCTGATTGCGTACTTTGGCGACCTTGCCTGGCGAAGCATCGGCAGTATTGGGCACGACGCGTACTACACGTTTGAGAATGACACCGGACCGGACGACGCCAACCACAGTCGCGATGGCATGTTCATCATGACCGGAACAAACCTGCCGCCCGGCGAGCGCAACGGGTTGAAGCTCCTGGACGTCACCCCGACGATTCTGGACCTCTTCAACTTGCCCACCACCGACACGATGCGCGGGCGATCGATTACGTCATTGGGCTAGCTCGATCAGATCCAGCTCAAACAGTCGCCGCTAGATTGCGTTATGTGGTATTCGTATTGTTACAATACTGTCACCTGCGCGATCATGACCTCGTTTGTCCGTTGTACGGGCAGCGAATGCCGGCCGGCGATTGATTGCGGCAATCTACCGCGGTGGGCGGTGGGGATGGACAACTGAATTGGAGCCCAGGTGATCAAAGCTACGCGGCGCATGAAACGCGCCGTGCGAAGCGGGCTGCTCATGGCGGCCCTCGTACTCGCGGTCTCAGGAATCTCGATGCCGGTTACCGCCGCACCAAAGGCGGATCGGTTTGAACACTCTCGCAGTGAGACAAGTGGCTTACTGTCGGATCTCAAGCTCATTGATTCTGCCACCGGCGTCTGCAAGGTGACGGACGCGGAACTCCTGGTGCAGGGCGGCGGCGACCAGGACTGGTCGCACGTGACCGATCGCATTGTCTACGACTACGTCGACTCCAAGGGCATCTTCCAGCTCGCAACCATGAACTCGGATGGCACCGGAAAGACCTGCCTGACCTGCACATCGCGAACCGGCGCACCCGCAGTGAATCAGCACAAGTTCAATCCATCGTGGTACCCGAATGGCCAGGGGATGATCGTTCAGGTTGAGATGAAGAGCCACTGGCTGACATGGTTGAAGACCGAGCCGCTGACGTCAGAGCTTCTGCTCAATGGCCTCTGGAACGACTTGTATTACGTCAATGCCGATGGCACGTCATGGCAAAAGTTGACGAACACCAGTAACGCGATAACCGACGGCGTTCTCGCACCGGTCTTTTCGCCGGATGGCACGAAGCTCATGTGGTCGCGACTGGTCGAGCAGGCATCGAAGTCTGCGCCGTTCGGCAAGTGGAAGCTGATGATCGGTGACTTCGCCCTGAACGGCGGCAAAGCGTCGCTGACCAACGTGCGCGACATCACCCCTGCCGGCGCGAACTTCATCGAGTCGCACGGCTTCTCACCCGATTCCTCGTCTGTTCTGGTAACGACTGACATCAACAGCAAGGGCACCTGGGAAAAGCACATCTGGCTGCTGCACCTGAACAACGGCGAGATGGAGAATGTCTCGCCAAACAACCACTGGAACGAACACGCCTACTACAGCCCGAACGGCTCGAAGATCGTCTACATGTCGAGCCTGCCGTTCCTGTGGTCGTTCATGCAGACCGAGGTCATCCTCGCCGATCCAGATGGCAGCAACCCGGTGCGTCTGACGCACTTCAACACGTCGGGCTACCCGGAGTCCAACACAAAGACCAGCGCTGCAACACGCACGCGCTGGAATGCAACCGGCACGAAGATCGCCGTGACCCAGCAAATGAAGGATTCGTACCCCGCCCGAAACATGTGGGTGCTGACCTTCGCTGGAGCTTGCGGTGTTCAATAGCCTACCCGCTCGCTGATCTCCACTGCCCTGCCGGTCTTCCGGCAGGGCAGTGTTGTTCTGTGCGCCGTGCACTACTCCACGAGTATGACGGCGAGCGAGAAACCCAGGGCATTTACAGCGGATAGCCGACGTGAGATGATGGAGCCACGACATCACTGTCAGGTCAGGCATGATTGTGCGCGACGCCTGATGAGCAATGACGATCGGAAGCGCGGCGCTGCACCCGGTGCCGGTAGCCAATCGACCTGAACAGTAGCGAGCAAATCCCCTCTGTTCGTCGGACCGATCAATGAATTCTATGGAGGGAACGACCCAATGTCCGTGACCCCACCAAATGCCGGCCTGATACCACCGTACGGTGGACGCCTGGTGAACCTGATGGTTTCCGGCGACGAAGCCGAGGCACTGCGACTCCACGCACAATCACTCCCATCGATTCAGATTTCCGACCGCTCCGCCTGCGACCTTGAGCTGCTGGCCGTTGGTGGCTTCTCGCCACTCGATCGCTTCATGGGGGCAGCAGATCACGATCGTGTGGTGCGTGAGATGCGCCTTTCGGACGGCACGCTGTTCCCAATGCCAATCATCTTGCCGGTCGAAGCGGCTCCCGAGATAGAGGTCGGTGCAGAGATCGTGCTACGCAGCTCGAAGAACGAGCTGCTGGCCGTTATGACGATCGATGAAGTTTTCAAGTGGGACGCGGACGATGTTTCCCGGCAGGTGTTCGGGACATCTGACATGCGCCACCCACTGGTCGCCGAAATGCGTCGCTGGGGGCCGACGGCCATCAGTGGGCCAATGCGGGTACTCCAGCTGCCGGCGCGCTACGATTTCCGCGACCTGCGCCTGACACCACTGGAGACGCGCGCGAGGCTGGCGGCGATCGGTCGAGAGAACGTCGTCGCGTTTCAGACGCGCAACCCCCTGCATCGCGTCCACGAAGAGCTGACCAAGCGCGCAGCGGCATCGATCGACGGTGTCCTGCTGCTCCACCCGTCGGTCGGCATGACAAAGCCCGGCGACGTCGACCACTACACACGAGTGCGCACCTATGCCGCACTCGCCGAGAAGTACTACGATCAGGACAAGATCCTGCTGTCACTCCTACCACTAGCCATGCGCATGGGCGGTCCGCGCGAAGCACTCTGGCACGCGATCATTCGCCGCAACTATGGCGCAAACCACTTCGTCGTCGGGCGCGACCACGCCAGCCCCGGCGTCGACTCGACCGGCACGCCGTTCTACGGCCCGTATGACGCGCAAGAGCTGGTCGAGCAGCACTGCGACGAGATCGGCATGAAGGTGCTGACCTTCAGCGAGCTCGTCTACCTGCCGGACGAAGAACGCTACGAAGAGACGTCCCGCATTCCCGAGGGGACGAAGACGGCCAAGATCTCCGGAACGCAGGTGCGTGAGGAGTTCCTGAACCTCGGCCGCAAGCTTCCGGCGTGGTTCAGCCGTCCCGAGGTCGCCGACATTCTGGCCGAGACATACCCGCCGCGGCATCGCCAGGGCGTCTGCATCTGGTTCACCGGGCTGGCCGGCTCCGGCAAATCCACCGCCGCCGCCATCCTCATCACCCTGCTGCTGGAGCATGGCCGCCAGGTCACCCTCCTGGACGGCGACGTCGTCCGCACCCACTTCTCCGAAGGGCTGGGTTTTAGCAAAGAAGACCGCGACAGCAATGTGCTGCGCATGGGCTACGTGGCCGCCGAGATTGTGCGCCATGGCGGCGTAGCCATCTGCGCCGCCGTCAGCCCCTACCGGGCCACCCGCAACGAAGTGCGCAACATGGTCGGCGGGGAGAACTACATCGAGGTGTTTGTCGACACACCGCTGGAGGTGTGCGAACAGCGCGACACCAAGGGCTACTACGCCCGGGCGCGCCGCGGTGAGATCGTCGGCTTCACCGGCATCGACGACCCGTATGAGGAACCGCTCAACCCGGAGATCGTCTGCGACACGGTCAGCTACGCGCCGGAAGACAACG
>JAMLIA010000032.1 GCA_023954495.1 Thermomicrobiales bacterium
GCCAACGCAGTACCGCTGCGCGTCGGAATCGCTGCTGCGGCGGTTCCGCAAGGAGGGTGCGCTGCCGACGCTCCACCCACTGATCGACCTGTGCAACGCGACCTCGCTGGCGTTCGCCATCCCGGTGGCAGTCTTCGATATCTCAGCCATTGACGACCACATTGAGGTGCGTCACGCGACCGGCGACGAGCGCTATCAGTCCTTCTCTGGCGAGATCGAGCAGCCTGATCCGGGCGAAGTCATCTTCGCCGACGCGAGCGACAACGTGCACGCCCGCCGCTGGACCCATCGGCAAAGCGGCTCGTCAGCCGTGAGCGCAACGACAGCGCACGTCCTGATCGTCACGGAAGCGATGCACGACACCGCCGCAGCCGACATCGAGGCGTTGCTGGCATCGCTCTCCAGCAACATCGGCGCGGCGTGGCAGACAGAGTCCCGCACGGCGATACCGACAGCCAGCAAGCCGCGCGTTGCGTTCTGACCGTGTGGCTACAGGAACTCACCCACCGGGAGATTGAGATCGATCGTCCCGTGGAGCAGATTGTCAGCTGCTCCCCTGGCCGTATCAGACAACAGGCGCATCAACACCACAACATCGAGTGCCGCGCTGCTCAGTGCGCCGGGCGCACGGCTGCCGATCAGTACGACATCGGGCGCGATCGGCCAGCTCCCGGCTGCTGCGTACAGCGGGGCAAGCGCGGGTGCGCAGGTGAAGACGCCGATGTCGACGCCGGATTGCTCGATGTGGCGCGTTGCAGTAGCGATGACGCGCGTGGCAAGCCCCTGACGCTGATGGGCTGGATCGGTCGCAACGCTGGATAGCCCCGCAATGGTGAACGACTGGCCGCCGTGCTGGATCGTTTTGCTGATGACGCCCGCGTAGCTCACGACGCGACCATCGATGCAGATGAAGAATGACCGCGCATGCAGGCCGGGTGCATGCAACGGCCTTGCGGCATCGTCTGACGTGGAATCCGTCGACCCGTATGCCGCGTCGACAAGGCTGGTGATAGCGCGGCGCAGGGGTGCGGAGGCATCATCGTACAGCAGTGTCTGCACGTCATGGAGATTCAACGAGGCAGTCGCAGACACAACCGATGATCCATTCACTCGCTGATGGTCTCAAGAACCGCCGGATCGCGTGCTACAGCACCGGATTGAGCAATATACCCTACAGTATGGGCAAGGGCTTTCGTCCGACGGTCCATGCACGATGCTGCATGGACCGGCCATCCTGGTCGACAGGGCGCGATATGGTGTCATGGGTCAGAAGAGGGAATGGAGTGAGGCATGAGCGACCGCTATCCAGCCAAGCAGTACGCGATGGACTGGATTGAGCAGAACCGTCAGCGGCTATCGGACTTTGATATCGAGATCTGGAACTACGCTGAGCCGGCCTGGCGCGAGTACAAGTCGGCCAGAGCCTATGTCGAGCTGCTCAAGGCCGACGGCTGGGATGTTGAGGAGGGTTCCGGCGAGATGCCGACCGCCTTCGTCGCCCGCTGGGGTGATGGCGGGCCGGTGCTCGGCGCCTACGCCGAGTACGACGCCGTGCCGGGCAACTCGCAGGAGCCAAGCCCGGAGCGCGCGCCACGCGCGGGACTGCACCCGTACACCTCCGGCCACACCGACCCGCACTCGATGCTCGGCGTCGCCGGGCTGACCGGCGCACTAGCGGCCAAGGCCGCGATGGAGAAGTACAACATCAAGGGGCAGCTCGTCTTCTTCGGCGAGCCGGCCGAGAAGCTGTGCGGCTCCAAGCCGATCCACGCCGCCAAGGGCTATTACGACAACTTCGACGCCTTCATCTGCTACCACCCGTGGCCGCAGAACACGGTCGAGTGGCAGTCGCACTTCGGCGCGTACTACGCCTGCGTCTTCACCTTCGAGTGCGTCGACCCGGAGGGTTTGGCATCTGGTCGGGCGGTGCCGCCCGGCAACCTGGCCTGGCCGGCCGCGTGCCCGGCGCGGTCGATGCGCTGATGCTGATGTACACCAACACGAAGTTCACCCGCGACGCGATGTTCGCCCACGCCGGCAACTGGACGCTGAACGAGGTGATCCTCCACGCCGGCGACGCGACCGCCGATAACCTCGCGCCGCGCTTCGCCCAGATCCAGTACGCCTGGCGGACGCCCGACCTGACCATGCAGGAGCACATCTGGAACGTGCTGGCCGACAACGCCCGCCACGCCGCCGCCGTCAGTGGCTGCGAGGTGTCGGTGCGCTGGGTGTCGAAGACCCGCGTCGCCCTGCCCAATCAGGCGATGGCCGACCTCACCTGGCGCAACCTGGCCCAGATCGGTCCGCCGGAATACGACGAATCAGCCAAGGCTTTCGGGCGCGAGATCCAGAAGAACCTCGGCCTGCAGGCGATGGACAACCCGTTCCCCGATGACGTCACGCGCCTGCTGCCACCGCAGGACTACGAGGAGCAGGTCCGCGCGCAGCTCCCCTCATGGCAGCCGTTTATCGGCGCGGATGACTATGTCGAGTACATGTGGCACGCACCAGCGGTGCGGCTGCTGACCGCGCGGCCCCGGCTGCGTCCGCCCTCTGCTGGCTACCAGTACCCGGCCTGGACCTATCTGGCGATGGGTGGTCGGCCGGAGATCATGGATCCGGGCATGTTCGTCGGCGGCCAGACGATCGCCGCGACGCTGCTCGACCTGGCGACGAAGGAGGACGAGCTGGCCAAGGCCAAGGCCGAGTTCGTCGAGCGTACCGGGGGCGGCGTCGGCGGCAGCAACTGGGTCGGCCCGCTGCTACCGAAGGACATCGTCCCGCCGCACGACCTGAAGTGGCCCGAATACATCACCACCGAGCGCGGCGACGAATGGGTCGTCCCGACGCCGTTGACGTGGGGTGAGAAGCTGTAAGAATCCGATCCATGAGGACAGCGGCACGATCGGGAACGGTCGTGCCGCTATTCATCGCTACGGCTTGCCCCTCATGGCACCAGCCACGGGTGCCGCTCAACAAGCTTGGCGGCTTTGTCGGGCTCGACGGAGCGAATGAAGGCGAGGTAGCCGCGCGCGTATTCGCGGACGTCCTGGCCAAGGTACTGGCTGGCGCTGTCGAAGCCGTCGCGCTCGGTGTTATGCAGGATCGCGCGGAAGCGGCGCAGGCTCTCGCGGGGGATGCGCACGCCGTCGTTGACGACGAGGCCGGTAACGATCTGGCGGTGGTGGGCGCGCATGACGCGCGTCTTGCCGTCGTTGAGGGCGAAGCCTTCCTCGCGCACGATGACCTGCACGCTCGTCACCAGACGCCCGACATCCGCATCGTTCGAAGCGTGCGAGAAGGTCATGTCGTCGGCGTAGCGTGAGTAGACAAACCCGTGCTTCGCCGCCAGGCCGGAAAGTCGCGCATCGAGCCGCCGACTGATGAGGTTCGAGATAGCCGGCGAGGTCGGCGCACCCTGCGGCAGGCAAGCGTACTGCAGGTCGTCGCGCGAGCGCGGCGCGGTCGTGGTGAGCAGAGCCAGCATTGTTGAGATGCCAGAGCTGTAGCCGAGCGCCGCGAACATCCCGCGCACCCGCCGCCAGCCGATCGTCGGGAAGAAGTCGGTCAGGTCGAGCTTGACGACGACGGCGCAGTTGGTATGCAGCATGGCGTGATCGACGACCGACGCACCGCTGTAGAACGCTGTCGCCGCCGGATGGATCGGGACCTTCGTCAGGATATTGCGCAGAATGGCGCGCTGCGCTATGCGCATGTCCATCTTCGGCGCGCTGATCGTGCGCGTCCCACCACTGCGCTTGGCCACCGTGAAGTGGATGTAGTGATCCTGCTTGCGCGTGCGCCCGTATTGCGGATAGCACAGCCAGACGAGGCGGCCCTCCGGGATGCCGAGCAGCTCAGCGACATCGGTAACGTTGCTGAGTGGTGGCAAGCCGAGGCTGGCGACGCGCTCGGGATCGCCATCGTTGAAGCGCATGGAGGACTGGACACCCAGGCCGAGGAAGATGTGACCCGGCCGCCGACGCGAGCGCGACGTGCCGTCCGAATCCGGAACCGCGCCAATCGAGCTCAGAATGCGTCGCAGCAGGTTCATCGGCAGCCTGTCTGTTCGTGCGGATTACCACCAATAGCGGACGGGGCCTACCATGACGCTCCTGGTCTGGCGTACCGAAGGTGCCAGACCGCATGGCACACCCTATGTGCCGTGTGTGGAATGTTGGTGTTTCGACGGCCGCGGTGTAACACCGCAGACATATAGCTAGGCCACCAGATCCGCCATTGTGGTGAGCGAGAGTCTACGGGTAGCGCCGCTCATCGTCAATATCAATGTTGGAACAAGCATATAGTGTCTGGTTGGCGGCCACTCGTTTCTGTCATGTGTCGCCCAGACAGCGCTCGCGCAGCTGTGGTGCTGGGTGGAATGGCGTGGTGGATGCCGCGCCGGAGTGTCCGGTGGCCAAACGGGCGTATTGCATACACCCGTTTGGCCTCACGGTCTGATCAGACGGCAACCCCCGACATCGCCCTGACCACACAGACCAACGCCGCCCTGACTTGCCCTGTCCACGCATCCTTGACAGCCTGTCCCGCCACCTGTAACATATTTTTGACAGGTGAAAGGGAAGTGTGTCACCGACATGACGAGCCTGACTGGAGATGAGCTGCTGCTGGCGCTCTCGGCGCTGGCGAATCCTCACCGGCTGCGGATCATCGCGGCACTGAAGGGCCAGCGCAATTACGTCAGCCAGCTGGCGCGGGAGATCGGCATGAGCCGCCCGCTACTGCACATGCACCTGCAGCGCCTGGAGCAGGCGGGGCTCGTCGTCGGCCATCTTGAGCTGTCGGAGGACGGCAAAGCGATGAAGTTCTTCGAGCTGACACCGTTTGCGATCACCCTGTCACCGGAAGAGATTGCCGAGGCCGTGCGCACACTGGGCAACGGCACGACAAACGGAGGTACGGAGGAGCATCCGTGAACCACACGATCCTGACTCGGCTCGACCCAATGCTGCTGGCAGCGTCCCATAATGGTGTCCCGAACGACGTCTGGAGCGGCTGGGGCAGCGTCATCATGGCCGTTGGCGGCATGGTGCTCATCGGCCTGCTGCTGGCGCTGATCATCTGGCAGGTATTCCGCACGGCGCAGTCGAAGATCGTCGTCGCCGAGACCGTCGCTCGCGACGAGGAGTACCGCAAGCTCGCCGAGCAGACCGCCACCGCGCAGGACAAGCTGGCCAGCCAGCAGCAGCGCATCGCCGATGACATGACCGATCTGCGCGAGCGCATTACGGCGATCGAGCGGATGCTGAGCGAGGTTGGCTGAGGCCGTCCGGTTGGACAGGTTGACGGTCGTATTCGCTTCTATATACTCGGAACCGGATATACGTACCGGAAAGGCCACCGATGGCTCAGAAGCGACCTGCCAACCCCCTCGCCCTCGCCGTGCTCGGCTGTCTCTACGAGCGGCCGATGCACCCATACGAGATGGCGAGTGTCCTGCGCACTCGCGGCAAGGACTCCAGCATCAAGATCAACTACGGGTCGCTCTACACCGTCGTCAACTCACTGGAGCGGCGCAAACTGATCGAGCCACACGAGACGCAGCGCGAGGGTCGCCGACCGGAGCGCACCGTCTATCGGCTGACCAATCAGGGCCGGGTCTCGCTGGTCGACTGGTTGAGCGAGATGATCAGCCAGCCGGTCAAGGAGTTCACTCAGTTCGAGGCGGCGCTGTCGTTCCTGGCGGTCCTGCCGCCAGAGGAGGCCGCCGAGCTACTGCAGGAACGAGTCGGGCTGCTGGATCTTGAAATCCACCAGTTACGTGCCGTGCTCGGCATGACAATCGAGCGCGAGATCCCACGGCTGTTCACAGTCGAGGCGGAGTATTGGCTGATGCTACGGGAGGCGGAGCTGGCCTGGGTTCGTGAGCTGGCGGATGAAATCGCCGAGGGTCGGCTGGACAGCATGAACATGTGGCGGGAGATTCAGCGCGAGATCGACGAACGACACGAGGCGGAAGGAGCGGGGGAGATGTCATGACCCCTGAGTAGGAACGCCACAGCCCCCGGCGTGGTGCGGCAACACCATCGCCGAGGGCCGTTGATCCGCGATGCCTCTCCGACGAGCGAAGTTCGGCACACACGGCGCACTCCAATTGTAGCCGGATCGAGTTCGTCCGAAGCGCAACCTCATAAGGAGCTCGATCATGACCGCGACGCACCCAGCGCCGGTCGGTACCAACCATGCCATCGACAGTCGCTCAACGCCCGGGTTATGGCGCTCCTGCTGCATCGGCAGCGCCAGCGTAGCAAGCAGTACGGCACGGCAGCCACACACGAATCCTGTCCTTTCGAGCGCGAGAGAGAAGTCTCCCCTGGGTCGGACTGTGTCGAACGGATCGGGGATCTCGCACTGCAGGGTGCCATTGCCCGGGTGCCCGGACATTTCACGCTGATCACAGCACGTACTGATTCTCCCCTATTTCGATGAAAGGCATCTTACCCATGACCTCGCAGACATCCCCACCGAATGCCGAGTCCAGCATGAGCACGAAGCTGGCGGGCATTCCCTCCGGACGACGCAGCAAGTGGCTGATCGTCCTGCTCTGGGTCGTCATCCTGGCGGTGGCATCGCCGCTGGCCGGCAAGCTCACCTCGGTTGAGGATAACGACACCGCCACCTGGCTACCGCAGAACGCCGAATCGCTGGCCGTGGCGACCGCCGAGGAGGAGATCACGGCCGGCGACCAGATGCCCGCCGTCATCGTCTACCACCGCGACGGCGGGCTGCTGGCTAGCGACCACGAGGCGATCGAAGCGGATCGCCAGGCGCTGTCCGATCTCTTCCCGAGTACGCCACCAAGCCCAGCCATCCCTTCCGAGGACAGGCAGGCAGTGATCTTCACTGTCCCGCTGGCAGTCGCTGAGGACGAGGATCTCGCCAACGGCGTCGACGCAATCCGAGCGCAAGTGCATGACGCGCCGGACGGGCTACAGGTGAAGGTCACCGGTCCGGCCGGATTCACGATGGACCTGGCCAACGTCTTCTCCGGCGTCGACACGACGCTGCTGCTGGCGACCGCCGGCGTCGTCGCGGCGTTGTTGCTGCTGACCTATCGCAGCCCGTTCCTCTGGCTGATCCCGCTGCTGTCGGTCGCGTTCGCTCACCAGCTCGCCGGCGCGACGGTCTACGGGCTGGCGAAGTCGGTCGGACTGACGCTGAATGGACAGAGTGGCGGAATCCTGCCGGTGCTGGTTTTTGGCGCCGGCACCGATTACGCGCTGCTGCTGATCGCGCGCTACCGCGAGGAGCTGCGCCGCCACGAGGACAAGCACGAGGCGATGGCGTTCGCCCTGCGCCAGGCCGGGCCGGCCATCGTCGCTTCCGGCGCGACCGTTGTCGTCGGGCTGCTCTGCCTGCTGGCTGCCGACCTGAACCCGACGCGCAGCCTGGGGCCGGTCGGCGCGGCCGGTATCGTCGCCGCACTGCTGGCGATGCTGACGCTGCTACCTGCCCTGCTGGTGATCTTCGGTCGGCGACTCTTCTGGCCGTTCATCCCGCATTTCGGTTCGGCAAGCCACGAGGCGTCTGGTATCTGGTCGCGGGTCGGCGGCTGGGTGGCACGGCGACCGCGGCCGGTCTGGATCACAACCGTCGTGCTATTGGCGATCCTGGCTAGCGGCCTGCTCGGCCTCGACACCAACCTGCCGCAGGAGAACCAGTTCCGCAACGAGCCGGAAGCGATCAGTGGTCAGAAGCTCATCGCTGAAAGCTTCCCAGCCGGTTCGGGCGCTCCGGCAACAATCATCACCAGCGCCGCAGCAGCCGATGCCGTCTCTGCGGCAGCGAGCGATGTGTCCGGCGTCGCACTGGTCGAGCCGCGCGGAGGCGATGCTGACCGCGCGGTGCTGGCGGCGACGCTCACCGCCGAGCCGGGCAGCCAGGCGGCGTTCGACACGATCGACCGACTGCGCGACGCGGTCCACGCCGTCCCAGAGGGGGACGCCATCGTCGGTGGGAACGACGCCATCAGCCTGGACATCGCTCGGGCCAGTGCACGCGATAGCGCTGTCATCATGCCGCTGATCCTGCTGATCGTCGTCGTCATTCTGGCCGCGCTGCTGCGCTCGATCGTCGCGCCGCTGATGCTGCTCGGCACGGTCGTGCTGTCGTTCGCCGCCGCGCTCGGGACAAGCGTCGTCGTCTTCGACCGCGTATTCGGCTTTGCCGGCATGGACCCATCGACACCGCTGCTTGCGTTCGTCTTCCTGATCGCGCTGGGCATCGACTACAACATCTTCCTGATGGGGCGCGTCCATGAGGAGGCGAGTCAGATCGGCACACGCGCCGGCATGCTGCGCGGCCTGGCCGTTACTGGCGGCGTCATCACCTCGGCTGGTCTGGTGCTGGCCGCGACGTTCGCGGTGCTCGGCGTGCTGCCGCTCGTGTCGATGACCGAACTCGGCTTCATCGTCGCCTTCGGTGTGCTGCTCGACACGCTGATCGTGCGCTCGATCCTCGTCCCGGCGCTGACGTTCGACATCGGCCCGACGATCTGGTGGCCCAGCCGCCTGGCGCAGCCGGAGTCGGTCGTCAGCCGTCTCGCGCCGAGCTTGCAGCCTGCCGAAGCCATCGATCAATAGGCAGCGAGACGCTGGGAAGGTGGTAGTGGTGCCGCCTTCCCAGCGTGCTGGTTCGCAGCCACAGCGTCCGGCGGGTGTCCACTGTCCCCTCGGACAGGTCAAAACACGACCCTGCTGTCGATGTGCAACAGGGCGTGAACACCTAGGATAGAACCATCACCGGCACTGACGCCGGGACGACGGGTTCGCAATGCAGCGGACCGACTCTCTCGCAATGAGGCGAAAGGAGCCCCGCATGATCGACATGCCTACCCAGCCGCGGCGGCCTTCCTTCCGCGACCACAGCACCTTCTGGACAACGGCTGCGCTTCTCGCCACCGTCGCCATCATGGTCGCGGGCATCGGGCTGATGGCATTCGGCCCAACCGCAGCAGCGCTGATTCTCCTCACCGAGATCACCGTCGCATTGGCGGCGGGCATGCGCTAACACTCGCGGCCCTATCCCTCAACGAACGATCTTCCGGCCAGGGACAGCGTTGTTCCTGGCCGAGACTGAGCCTGAAAGCAGCACCAACGATGGAGATCCCTGTCGAGCGTCGCAGCGCACCACGCGAGCGACGCGTATCATACGCCGTGCTTGAGTTCGGGGCAACGCTCTGCGGAACTGTGTTGATTGCCGGCGCAGCCTACACCGGCCTCGGGCTGATGGCAGCCGCGCTCGTCCTCGGTTTCATGCTGGCGCTGGCCCTGATATTCGCCGTCTGATACCCGCATGGGTACGGCGGCAGGCGATGGCGGTGTGACTGGCTACGGCTGGTACACCGCCATCGCTGTGTAGTTCTGACCGATCCAGGTGCGCGACCAGGCGCGCTCGAACGTCTCGCGGTCGGCTATCCGGTAGGCACCTTCGGTCCCGGGAAGCGCGGAGTCGTGGTAGACCACCTGCCCGCTGCCGGTCACGCCGAGGAAGACGACGTAGTGGTCGCCGTCGTAGTCGATCTGCTCGTGGCCGGGCAGTGACCGCTGATGGACCAGCGCGATGACCGGACGTCCGGCGCGCGTCTCGTTCAGCATCTCGTCGATCGACCAGGTGCGGAAGCCGCCATCTGCGTACGGTCCATCGACGGCGAAGCCGCGCTGCTGCAACGCTGCAATCAACGACGACCAGTCCAGCCCGCTATCCGGGTACCAGTCGCCGGTGATCGTATTGACCGACTCACGCAGGTCGAACAGCGGCTCGACGTGGCCATAGGCCGCCATCGCCATCGCGATCGACGCGATCCCACAATTGCTGGACTGGTAGATCGAACCGTCCTTCTGGGTGTAGTAGGCGGTCAGGACGCGTTCACCACCACTGGGCGTCACGATCGCCGTCGGGGTCGACGCGCCGTGGCGCAGCGCCGTGTCGGTGAAATATGGCGCGGCGATAGCCGGTGTGGCGGGCAGCGCAACCATCGCAACGAAGGTGGTCGCGACGAGACGGCGACGCAGGTTCATCTCGAGTCCTCTGGCAGGCGATCAAACACTCCGGCAACCATACCAGCGAACGATCGCTAGCTGCGAGCGAGGCGCTCCTCCAGCAGCGCTTTCAGGACGACAGCATCGTTGTGCTCGGTGTCCTTCGCACCGTAGACGAGCGTCACCGTACCAGCGCGAGCGGCGTCGAGCAGCGGCTGCCAGGCGTCGGCATTGTCCTCCAGCTCGGCACGATAGCGCTGCTGAAACTCCGGCCACTTCTCCGGGTCGTGGCCGAACCACTTGCGCAGCTCGGTGCTGGGCGCAACGTTACGCAGCCAGGCCACAATCTCCAGCGCCTCCTTGCGCACCCCACGCGGCCACAGCCGATCAACCAGGAAACGTGCGCCATCATCAGCAGACGGTAGATCGTAGGCGCGTTTGAGCTGGATCATGGGGCGGCTCCCGTCGCGGAAATGAGCGAATGCGGACGGTGTCTATACTACGACCTGCAAAGCAAAGTTGCGGCAGCGGGGTGGGCTCAATTGATCGGCAGCCACCCCCGAAGCCTGTCATTTGCCGTCCTGGGGGCACCCGGCAGTGAGAAATCTCCCACCCATTCGCACCAGTCAAACCCTGCCGGGTGCCTGGCCGATTCTGGCTGTAGCGTCTGGATACGCACCGCATGTCACCGCGACGGCAGCACTCGTATTGGGTCTACATCCTGTCAAACGTCCTCGGTCGGTCAGGGACGCTCTACGTCGGCGTAACGAATAACCTCCAGCGTCGTGTCCGGGAGCACACGCAATTGCGACCCGACACGTTCACAGGTCGCTATGGAGTCACCCACCTCGTTCACTGCGAGGAGTTTCGGTATATCAGTGACGCGATCGGCCGCGAGAAGCAGATAAAGGGCTGGGGGTGATCGCGCAAGCTCGATCTGATCGAAGCGGAGAACCCTGGCTGGGTGGACTTGAGCGCGGGGTGGTTTGAGGAGTGATCATGTTCCGCGTGTGTCTGCTGCGAATGGGTGGGAGATTTCTCACTGCGGTTCGAAATGACAGGATACGGGGGTGGCTGTCGGCTCGGGATGCTCGCCATTGATGGAAGTGATGAGTCGCTGGAACGGCAGCATCGCTCTTCCCCTTTTCATTCTGAATGCGTTGTAAATGTTAAGTTGTCCGATCGGCAGCCAACATTTTGTCCTGTCATTTCGAACCGCAGTGAGAAATCTCCCACCCGCTCGCACTGTGTCGAACGTGGAGCGGATTCTTCACTCGCGGTTCCCTCTGGGCCACGCATGACAGCGAAAGAGGCTGGGGCGCTGCCACGGGCAGCTGTATCGGGCGGGTGGGAGATTTCTCACTGCCGGGTGCCCCCAGGGCGGCAAATGACAGGACAAAAGGGTGGCTGCCGTGCCTGAACAAGGCAGTGATGCCAGCTCCGTCTCTATATGACCCGCTTGGGGGATGGCCGCGCCCACCACTTCATGTTGATCTATCCGTACTCACCACTCGTTCGACCGTAACCGCCCCGCCACACCGGCGCTTGTCATCCACGTACGTACAGTGTGCGCAATGCGCGAAGGGAGTGTGTTGGTGAAACCGTTTCTGACGCTGGCAGCCGTTGTGGCGCTGGTGCTGACCCTTGCTGCACCAGCCGCGGCATATCACGAAAGCGACGAGACGCACCCGTTCGGCAGCGATGCCTTCGAACGGACGTGGGCCCGCACCGACAAGCCGGTGGCCGACCTGAACGTCAGCCGAACCTGGATGTGGGGTCCGAGCCCGTACACCGAGATCATGCAGGAAGAATACGCCGAATCTCCTGCCGGATATCGCTGGGTCCAGTACTTCGACAAGAGCCGGATGGAGATCAACAATCCCGCTGGTGATGAGAGCTCGCTCTGGTACGTGACCAACGGCCTGCTGGTCAGTGAGATGGTCGATGGCTACTACCAGACCGGCGACAGCCAGTTCGACTCCTCGCCTGAACCGGCCGCAATCGGCATCGCCGGTGATCCCGACTCCGGCGCACCGACCTATGCCGACATCCACAACCTCGGCCTGCGCGATGTAGCACCCGTCGCAGCCGGAGCGCCGCTCATCACCCGTCTGGATAAGGGCGACTTTCTCAACATGATCGGCGACGATCCCTCGCTGACCGCGCAGGGCGTGACAGCCGGTCCGCTGGCTGCGCCGACCCAGCATCGGGTTGCATCGGTTTTCTGGCAGTTCATGAACTCCGAGGGGTTGATCTACGACACGACCGCAGGTGCGACGATCACCGCCGATCTGTTCGTCAATCCGTACTACGCCACCGGCTACCCGATCACCGAAGCCTACTGGTCGAACGTGTCGGTCGGCGGAACCGAGCAGGACGTCCTCTGGCAGTGCTTCGAGCGCCGCTGCCTGACCTACACGCCGGGCAATGACGCCGGTTGGCAGGTTGAGGCCGGCAACGTCGGTCAGCACTACTATCAGTGGCGCTACACGACCCAGCCCGCCACGCTCTTCTTCGTCGCTCTCGATGACAACGGCCAGTCGGGCGCGCCAATCGGCTGCGGCGACAGCCTGATTCCGGTTGCCACGACGATCGAGAAGAGCGCCACGACGGTCGACGCCATCACGAACGCACTGCAGAAGCTGTTCGCGATGGATGACCAGGAATACGGCGAGAGCGGCCTGTACAACGCGCTCTACGCGTCCGATCTGGAAGTGGACAGCGTCGCGATCAATGGCGGTGCTGCGACCGTCGCGTTGACTGGCCAGCTACAGCTTGGCGGCGAGTGTGACGACCCGCGCGTTGAGGCGCAGCTTGAGGCGGTCGTCCTGCAGTTCCCGGGCGTCACCTCAGTTACCTTCACCCTGAACGGTGATCCGCTCCTGCCTGTCGAATAGCGACACACCGGCGGGGTGGGCAAATGCCTGCCCCGCCATATCCCCCTTTCGCATTCCGGCACAAACGTGTATGGTCGCCAAATGCCGCGAGCTTTGCGCGATAACAACACTCGGATGCGATCAAGGAGGGGGAGATGGCAACAACACCGGCTACCCACAACATCGAGGATCTGTTCTCCGAACATGGTAAGCACGCACGTGCAGGAATGGTTGGGTTCAACCCTCGTTCCGTCGCCAATGTCATCGCCTTCAGCGGTGGCTACCCCGATCCTTCATCGCTCCCGATTCAGGATCTGATCGAATCCACCCGCGTCGCGCTGGAGCGCGACGGCGACTGGGCGCTGGCCTATGCGTTCGGCTCTGGCGTGCCGGAGCTGGTCAGCGAGCTGACCAAGAAGCTGGCCCGCGATCAGGGCATCACGGCCGGGCCGGAGAATATTCTGGTCACCCACGGTTCATCGCAGGCGCTGGCGCTGATCTTTGATCTGTTCGTCAATCCGGGCGACGTCGTCATCGCCGAAGCTCCGTGGTTCATGGGCGCAATCTGGCGAGCGCGCGCGACGGGTGCCGACATCCGCGAGGTGCCGCTCGACGACGAGGGCATCGACATCAAGGTGCTGGAGCAGACGCTGGATCAGGTCGCCGCTGAGGGCAAGCGCGCCAAGCTGCTCTACTGCGTCCCGACGTTCCAGAATCCGTCCGGCCTCACCTACTCGCTGGAGCGGCGCAAGGCAATTGTGGCATTGGCCCAGAAGCACGGCCTGCCGATCATCGAGGACGACGCCTACTTCGATCTGCGCTACGAGGGCGAAGCGATCCCGACAATGTATTCGCTCGATGACCAGGGGCTGGTCATGTACTGCGGTACGTTCTCGAAGACGATCGCCGCCGGCATCCGCCTCGGCTGGTGCGTCGCCGCGCCGACCGTGACGGCGCGCCTGACCGGCCTGAAGAGCGATTCCGGCAGCAACGCCTTCACCAGTCACATCGCAGCGCAGTTCTGCTCGACCGGCACGCTGCAGGAGCACATCACCGAGCTGCGTCCGATCTATCGGCACCGCCGCGATGTGATGCTGGCAGCGCTCGAAGAGCACATGCCGCACGGCACATCCTGGACGCACCCCGAAGGCGGATTCTTCATCTGGATGACACTGCCGGAGGGCGCAACGTGCGCACCGCTGGCTGAAGCGGCGAACGCACGCGGCGTCGGCATCAGCCAGGGCATGATGTTCTTTGCCAACGGAGGCGGCGAGCGCAACGTACGGCTCTCGTACTCGTTCAACAACGATGAAGAGATCCAGAACGGCATCGCCGTTCTGGGCGAGCTGGTGAGCGAGCAGCTGGCCAGCCAGAGTTGACGAATCCGGGGCAACGGGAGTGTAGGCATATCCATGGACCGATGTTTGACACCAACGCCTATCTGAACCGGATCGGGCTTGATCTTCCGGGCGCGCCGAGCATTGAGCTGCTCGGCGCGCTCCACGAGGCGCACCAGTTGGCCGTGCCGTTCGAGAACCTCGACATTCACCGCGGCGTGCCGATCAGTCTCGATCCCGATGACCTGTACACCAAAATCGTCGAGCAGCGGCGCGGCGGCTTCTGCTACGAGTTGAACGGCCTGTTCGCGATGCTGCTCGACAGCCTCGGATTTGCCGTGACGCTGCTATCGGCGCGCGTCACCCGGGCCGCTGGAGGATTCGGACCCGAGTTCGATCATCTCGCCCTGCGCGTCGATCTTGATGAGCCGTGGCTGGCCGATGTCGGCTTCGGCGATTCGTTCCGCCAACCGCTCCGGCTGACACCCGACGCCGAACAGACCGACGGTCTCGGGCGCTACCGCATCACGACCGATGGGGCTGACCACGTGCTGCAACGCTATCGCGACGACGTCTGGGCGGCACAGTACGCGTTCAGCCTGACTCCGCATCAGCTCGCCGAGTTCGAGCCGATGAATATCGTCCAGCAGACCTCACCGGAGAGCCACTTCACCAAGCGCCGCATGGCGACGCTGCCGACCGCAACCGGTCGGATCACGCTCGCCGATCTGAGATTCATCAGCAGCAGTTCGGGCGAACGCGAGGAGCGAACGCTCGCCGACGAGGAGGAGGCGCAGGCTATCCTCCGCGAGAAATTCGGCATGCTCCTGCCATGAGACGCCGAAGGAACGCGCGATGAGTGTCGGCTCGAATCAGCCAGTGAGGGTGCCGATCCCACGACGCGCGGTTGTGATGATCCTGTCGGTCATCGCCGGGCTGCTGCTCGTGGCACACATGCTCGTCTCGCTGAATCGCTTCGTACTCGACCTGCACTTCTTCGCCGCCGACAACCTCTTTGTGCTGTTCGACATGTGGAGCGAGGTGTCGATCCCGAGCTGGTATTCGGTGGTGCTGCTGCTGATTGCGTCGGCCATCCTGGCGGTCATCGCTGTCGCGAAGTACGCCGTTCGCGATTCGTTTCGGCTGCACTGGGCGGTGCTGGCGGTCATCTTTCTGGCGCTCTCGCTCGACGAAGCAGCCGACATCCACGGGCAGGCGTCCTACACGCTCAACGAAAAGCTGAACACGAGCGGCTTCCTGGCCTACGCCTGGATCATCCCGGCGGCGTTGCTGGTGCTCGTCGTCGGGCTGGCCTATCTGCGCTTCCTGCTGCACCTGCCGCCAGACGTCCGCATCCGGGTCGCCATCGCCGGCGCTGTCTTCCTGTCCGGCGCGCTGGTCATGGAGGCGATCGAGGGACGCTACGACTCCAGCCACGGCGTCGAGACGATGACCTACCGCGTCATGGTCGGGATCGAGGAGACGCTCGAAATGGCCGGTACGATCCTGTTTATCTCAACGCTTCTGGCATATCTGGCATCGCTGGCCGAGACCGTTGAGCTGCGGATTCGGCCCGATTGACCCGCCGGACAGCCAGCAAGAGAACAAGCAACCCAGCCAGCCCCATCACGAGCGTCAGGATCGTCAGACGCACATCCGCATAGCGCACGGCGGCGATGTCGAGCGTCACCCGGAAGTGCAGCACATCCCGCACAGCGACGACAATCGGCGAATCGGCGACCTGCCAGAGCGCGGCGTGCAGCTGATCCGCTGAGGCGGCGTACTCCACGACGTAGCGATCGAACGGCACGAGCAGCGGCAAGAGCGACACGAACAGCCCGAGCGCCGCCACAGCACCCAGCGCGACCCGCCAGACCTGGCGATCCCACGCACGCTCAATCAATTCGGCCGCCGGCAGCAACAGCAGCGGCAGCAGCGGTACGAGGAAGCGCGGCCCCCAGACGCCACCGCCCCACCAGACGTAGTACTGGCCATACAGCAGCAGCGTCCCGGCCAGCATGCCGAGAATTGTCAATGACAGCGCCGGGTGCTTGCGTCCGAACCAGACCACGCCGACCAACGCCAGCAGCAGCGGCGGGTTGTACCAGAACAGCCCGCGACCGGGCGACAACAGCAAGCCTTCGAGGCCAGTGAGCAGCGGCGTCGTGTAGGCACTGGCCTCAGCCCCGTAGCCGCTATCAAACGGGCTGCCGAATCTGACGGCGTTGTAGGCACCGACGCCGACCAGCCAGAGCGCGATCGGACCGCCCCAGGCAAGGCACATCCGCACCGTCGCCCTGCCGACCGAGCGCTCCCAACGCAGAGCGAACCAGAGCAGCCAGAGGCCGGGCGCGACCAGAGCGACGCCGATGGCCAGCTTCGTCGCCAACGCCAATCCGGCTGCGAAACCGGAGAGGAGCAGCCAGCGGATCGCCCGGTCGGTACCGGCGACACGCTGCGCCCGCTGCAGCCCGTAGACGACAGCTGTCAGGCAGAGCGCCGTCAGCGGCTCGCTAAGGAACGTGCCAGCGTAGTGCATCAGCAGCGTCCCGACCGCCAGCAGCCCGGCGAGCGCCAGCGCCGTGCGCTGCCGGTAGCCAAGCTCGATCGCCAGCAGGAAGAGCAACGCGACCGTCGCCCCTCCGAGCAATGCATTGATCAGACTGGTGCCATAGATGACCGTGCCAGTAAGTTGGTTGCCGAACTGATCGACAACGATCTTCAGCGCCAGCAGGTGCGGCAGCGGGTAGGTGGCAAAGACGAACGCCGGGATCGCGACGAGCGACTGGCCAATGCCGTACTTGGCATAGCCGCGTCCATCTTCGCCGGGCATCGCCGATGCAGTAAAGCCGGCTGCATCCAGCGTCGGATCAGCAGCCACGGCGTCGAACGTCGGCGAGGTGACCGCGAACGAGCGCCGCTCGACCATGCTCTCAGTGACCTGGAACATCAGCGTGTCGTCGCCAAACAGGAAGACGCCGCGCGCCACGGCTGCGTACAGCAGCGTCACGCCGACCAGGATCAACAGAGCGACGGTTCGCGCCCCGTCCGACCGTGTATTCCGCAATCCACGCCTACCTTCCCACACTACGCAAGCATAATGCGAACGCCCGGCCAATGATGGCCGGGCGTTCGGGAAGAGAGGGAGGAGGAGTTGTAATCGCTAGTCGTCGCCGGATGTCGCCTGCGCGTAGGCCGGCTCCACCTGGCGCTGTACGCCTTCAACCCGCAGATCCGGCAGCCAGTGCAGCCACTGCGGCATGTACCAGTTGCGGCCACCAAGCAAGCGCATCGTGGCCGGCACGAGGATCGATCGCACGACCGTCGCATCGAGCAGGATGGCGACGGCGAGGCCGAAGCCCATCTGCTGCATCATGACCAGGTTGCCCGATGAGAATCCGGCAAAGACCGCGACCATGATCAGCGCCGCACCAGTGATGATCTTCGCCGTCGCCTGCAGACCGACCGCAACCGACTCGCGGTTCTTCAACGTCAGATCGTAGTGCTCGCGGATCCGGCTCAGCAGGAAGACGTGGTAGTCCATCGACAGGCCGAACAGGACGCAGAACAGGAAGATCGGGATCCACGATTCGATCGTGGGCACCTGCTGGAAGCCGAGTAAGCCAGCCCCAACGCCCTTCTGGAAGACCAGCACGAGGATGCCGTAGGCCGCGCCGACCGAGAGCAGGTTCATGACGATCGCCGTGATCGGCACGACCACCGAGCGGAATGCCAGCATCAACAACACAAAGCTGAGACTCAACACGAAGCCGAACACGATCGGCGTATAGCGTTCGATCAGGCTGTTGAAGTCAGCATTGAAGGCCGAGTCGCCGGTCACGTAGACGTTGGCACTCGTGCCACGGAAGTTGTCCGGCACGATCTCGTTGCGCAACCGATCGACCGTCGCGTACGCCTCTTCCGAGTTGGCATCGACCGCCATCGGCGCTGACACGAGCGTCAGATCGCCGGCGTCGTTCACCTGCACCGTCGCCGGGCCGAACTCATGCGAATCAGCCAGCGCGGCAACGAGCGAATCGACACTCGCCTGCACCTGCGGATCAGTCGCCGGTCCATCGACGACGATCTCAACTGGCGTCAGCACGCCGACGTAGAAATCGCGCTGCAGCTCCAGATAGGCGTCCTTGACGTCGCTGGCGGGCAGCGTCTCGACACCCGCAGCGCCGGTCTCGATGTCGGTGTACGGCAGCGCCGCGCCGAGCAGGATCGTCAGGGCCAGCGCGATGGCAAGCACCGGGTGATTCATCACGACGCGCGTGATGGTGCCCCAGAAGCCACGGTGAATCGTCTCCGTGTCGTACGACTTCTGACGCTCGACGGCGGCAGCGTCATACGAGCGGCGTCGCGGCCAGTCCAGCTTGTCGCCGAGCAGCGACAGGAATGCCGGGATCAGCGTCAGCGTCGCCGCGACCGACACCAGCACGACGATCACCGCGCCCGTGCCGAGCGAGCGGAAGATCGTCGTCGGGATCAGGAACATGCCCATCAGCGCCAGCACGACCGTCATGCCGGAGAAGACGACCGCCTTCGAGGCGGTGCCACCGGCGATGGCGATTGCTTCGTGCTTCTCAACGCCGTGTCGGCGTTCCTCACGGTAACGCTCGATGATGAACAGCGAGTAGTCGATCCCGACCGCCAGACCGATCATCGTGATCATGTTGGTGACGAAAAACGACAGCTCAAACGCGCGCCCGACGACCGCCGTGATGCCGAGCGAGACGGCAATCGCCACCAGCGCCAGGATGATCGGCACACCAGCAGCCACCAGCGCGCCAAAGACCACGATCAGGATGAGCAGCGCGATCGGCATGCCGAGCACTTCGGCCTGTTGCAGGTCCTTCTCGGCAATCGAGTTGAACGCCTCGTTGATCGACAGATCGCCGACCGTCTTGACGTCGATGCCCGGAGCGCCCTGCCCGTCAACGATGGCCAGGAAATCGTCGGTGTGCTCTTCGGCCTGGTCGAGCTCGCCGATCATTGTCACCGGGATGACAGTCGCGTGCCGGTCTTCAGACACCATGCTCGCCGCACCCGGATTATCCGAGGCCAGCGCCTCGTAGTAGTTCACGACGGAGCCGACCATGTCCGAGCGGGAGCGGAGGTCGGCAGTTGTCTGCTCAACGACCGCGCGGAACGCCGGGTCGTCGACGGTCACGTCGTCTGCGCGGATGACAATCGTCTCGCTGACTGGCGCTGGACCGCGCAGGCGCTCCTCAAGGAGCTTGTCGCCCTGAACCGACTCCGGTGAGTTGAGGAAATTCATCTCTGTCGTCAGAACATCACCGAGCCCGGAAGCGGCGACGATGGCAAGGATGAGCAGCAATACCCAGGCAGAGACGACGCGCCACGGATGACGCGCGCTGGCCTGCGATATGCCTCGTGTAGAGAAGAGATTCGCCATTGGCGGCTACTCCATTCCAGGAGTTGTGCCGGCTCGCCTCCGAGCCGGCTATTGCACTATGCGGCCCAGCATCCTACTTACCGTTGAAGATGGTCCACCAACGACGGTGGCCGCGGGAGCGAGCGAGCTCCTGCTGGGTGTACTGAGCCATGTACTTCATCGTGACGGCGTCCATCGTGGACCTCCTTCGTCGCGCCTGGGCGCGAATCGCCAGCTGCCTCATTGCATCGGCCGGCAACGTCGCCGGCTCACTGACTCAAAAAAGACTAGTCGCCGATGCCGTTTGCAACCTCCGACGATGGGTCGGAATCGTCCCTGTCCGACCGGTCAGGCCGGATCAGGGCAGTCTGGACACCACCTGCCTTGCTTCATTCATTACGATTAGGGGCGGTGGGAATTACGGATTGCGACGTCGGAGTGAGTAGTGAACGAGCTGGTCATGTTGTGGCGCGGATTGACCATGCGCTGCCCTGTCTGCGGGAGTGGTCATCTGTTTCGGCGCTGGACAAGCATGGTGGAGCGTTGCCCACGCTGTGGCTGGAGTTTCGAGCACGAAGAGGGCTACTGGGTCGGCGCGATGGCATTCAACATCGTGATTACCGAGCTGATCTTCACCGCGATGTTCGTCACCGTCACGATTCGGACCTGGCCGACACTGCCGGTCACGGAACTGATCATCGCCGGTCTCGCCCTGAACCTGGTCATGCCGATCTTCCTGTACCCGATTTCGAAGACGATCTGGGCCGCCGTCGACCTCGCCTTCTTCAACCGCCTGCCACCCGGACGGTTGCAGCGCTGAGCCTGGGTCGACGCGACTGGCGCTGCAGCCTGTTGGCGCGCGAGATGACAACCAGCGAACATGAGGCCACACGACGATGACCAACCACATCGGCCGCCGCATCATCGTCATCGGCAGCTCCGGCTGTGGGAAGACAACGCTCGGAAGTGCAGTTGCCGAGCGACTGGGCATTCCGTTCGTCGAGCTGGACGCGCTCCACTGGGATCCGAACTGGACACCGGCACCCGACGCTGTCTTCCAACGGCGCGTTCGCGCTGCGATCGAGCAGGATGCCTGGGTGCTGGCCGGCAACTACACCTCGAAACAGCAGCACATCAGCTGGCCACACGCTGACACGATTATCTGGCTCGACCTGAGCCTGACAACCGCATTACGGCGTTCGGGGCTACGCAGCTGGCGGCGCTGGCGGACACAGGAGGAGATCTGGAACGGCAATCGGGAGATCATGCGCGATCACCTGGCGTTCTGGGATCCTGACCGCTCCCTGCTCACCTATACGGTCCTGACCCATCGGCGACGGCGGCGACAGTTCGAAGCCGCGCTGTGCGACCCGCGCTGGTCGGAGATCACGTTTGTACGGTTGCGTTCTCCCGCTGCGGTGGATCGCTGGCTTGCCGACCTTCCAGCACGGCCAGACGACGGCTACGCCGCGCAGTAGCCATCCGAATCGCAGTGGGCAGTCTGCGAACCCACGAGGTAGCCCAGGTGGGCATCCTCGTGGAGCGCCAGCGCCAGCAGCACGTCGCGCAACTGCACGCACCCGAGATGCGGGTCATTGATCCGCCGCTCCAGATCAGCCTCATCGGCTGTGCCGAGCACTTCCAGCAGCTCGCGGTCGATGTCGTCGAGCGCGGCCAGCGCGTCGATCTGCGAGAGATGCTGCGGTCGTGGCAGCCGGTCGATTGCCGGCAGGTTGAGAATGTCGCGGGCAACCCGCAAGTACAGACCACTCGACGTATCGCACAGCCGGGCGACAACGCGACCGGCCGAGGAATCGCCTGCGCCGTCGCCGTCAAACGCACTTTCCGGCAGCGCCAGGATGCGCTCACGAATCGCGCGACGAATGTCGGTCAGCGTGATCTCGTAGTCGATCATCGTGTAGCGCGACGCCTCATCGGCGAGCGAAGCCTGCCGGTGGCCGAAGACTCGCGATCGAATCCGGCGCAAGGTGCGACTATCGATCACCGTTACCCAGATCGTCATGCTCCCCCTCCGATGAAGCGCGTTGGTCGCGGATAGATGGGGCTGGGCGTCATTGCCCGCTGCAGGATGACCGCATCGTCCCTGCCCACCCCGGGACTGTGGTTCTCGGCTAGCCCTCGCGGCCCTCACCGAGCGGCGTGAACAGTGCGACCCGGTTGCCGGACGGATCGCGGAAGACACCCATGTAGCCGACACCGGGGATTTCCGCCTTTGTCGACTCGACCGTCGCCCCAAGCGTCTCGGCCTGGTTCAGCATTCCGGGGATGTCGTCGGTCCCCACATAGAGAAGAACTCCGTCGTTGCCGGTTCCGTCACTGTCGCTAACCGGGAATCCGCCGCCGACCCCGTCCCCAGGGTCAAACGACACGTAGTTCATCTCATCGTGATGCGCGATTTTCCATCCGAATAGCTCGCCGTAGAAGCCGCTGCCTGTGTCGGCATCCTTGACTGGAATCTCAATGTGAACGATTGGATGCGCCACGAAGGGATCTCCTTTGGTTTGGCTCCCTGAGTGTCGGGAGATGCGGACGAATCTGCAGTACGTACACCGGTGCCGACACTCATAGTAGAACATCTGTACTACGGTGTCAAGCAGTCATATGCGACCACTTGAGCAGCAAAATGGAGTGTTTCAGGAGACCACTTCCAGTGCAGTTCAGGTGCGTACGTACGCACCTGAACTTGGCCCACATTGTGATGCTGTGAAGACGGCTAGCTAATCGCGTCGCGACGGGCGAACAGCACCACGGCAGCGCCAATGCAGACGACGCTGACGGCAAGCAGAATGGCGAGCCCGCCAAGCTGCAATGTGCCGTCGGCCAGAGCTGCTTGTGGCTTGTAGACGGAGAAGATCGAGTGGCGCAACCAGCTCACCGTGCTGCTCATGCTGGCGATGATCCAGGCGAGGTAGCAACCGATCGTCACGACAGCCGCCAGGGCAGCAGCGCGGCCCCGGTCACTCATGAATGACGAAAACAGCACCGAATAGGCCAGCATCGTGACCAACAGAACAAGCATTGTTACAAATGCTGCCAGGTAGTGGGAGACTGCAAACGACTCATCGACGAGGATCGCGCCGATCCAGATGGCCGCGATCGAGATAGCGACGATGACCGCAGCGACCACGATCAGCGCAGCGACCTTCCCCAGCAGCAACCGCGAGCGACGCTCCGGCACCGACAGCCAGAGATCGACCGTGCCGTCCGCGATCTCCTGAGCCACGACCGAGCTTCCGGCAGTGATCGCGAAGACGCCGACGATGATCGGCCAGATGACGTTCAGCGCCTCAGCGCCCAGAAAGCCGGCCAGTGTCGAGATGTCGTCGATACCAAACGCCTTCTTCAGCGCCTCGGGGTAGATCTCGATCAGCTGGTTAAGCTGTTGAGAATTGTTGCGGACAGTTGGGAATACCGAGACGATGACGAGGATGTACACCGCAGCGCCGACGCCGTAGCCGAGCGCTGACCAGCGCGACTCCTGTAACCAGCGGCGGAACATGACGGTATTCATCCGCGCGCCTCGCCCTCGTCATTCCCGGCCAGAGCCGCCGCAGTTTGGTCGCTGTCGTAGTAGCGCAGGAAGACACTCTCCAGGTCGGGCGGACCGTAGACCAGATCCTCGATCGGCAGCGCGCTGAGCGCGCCCAGCAGCTCGCGCGGATTGCCGCTCACCGCCAGATCGACGTGCAGACCGTCGGCATGCGTCGTCAGAACGCGCACGCCGGGCAGGTTGTCGAACACTGCCGCATCGACCGGCTGCTGTAGCAGCACCTCCATGTGGCGCTCTCGTGTCTCACGCAAACGGTCGACATCCTGGATCGTCACAATCCGTCCCTCGCGGATGATCGCGATGCGATGGGCAACGCGTTCGACCTCATTCAGCATGTGGCTGGAGAGGAACAGTGTCTTCCCGCGCCGCTGCTCATCACGCAGCGCCTCGATCAACGCAACCTGCATGAGAGGGTCCAGGCCGCTGCTCGGCTCATCAAGGATCAGGACCGGCGCATCGTGCATCAGCGCCTGGATGATCGCCAGCTTCTGGCGGTTGCCTTTCGACAGATGCCGGATACGCGCGTTGACATCCAGCTCGAACCGCTCGACAAGCTCCGCTCGTCGCGGTACGTGCCCACCACGGAAGCTGGCGAAGAAGTCCAGGAACTCCGAGCCGGTCATGCGCTCATAGAGGTGAATCTCGCCGGGCAGGAAACCGATCTTCGCCTTGACCTCAGGCGCTTGTGACCAGCAATCCAGACCGAAGACGCGTGCCCGACCCGCCCCCGGACGCAGCATGCCCATCAGAAGACGGATCGTCGTCGTCTTGCCTGCGCCGTTGGGACCGAGGAAGCCGAAGATCTCGCCGGGTTGAACGCTGAAGTCGAGGTCGATAACACCGCGTCGCTTGCCGTAGGAGCGAGTGAGGTGGGTTACTACGATCGGCGCTTCCTCCACTCAACTCCTCCTTGTCCAGAGAACCTCTGCCTCAGTCAGAAGCCGCCTCAACCGCCGGGTCGTGCTTGCGGAATCGTCTGAACCAGACGCGCATTGCACCCCACCGCAAGCGGATTGCTGCGACGAGCCGCTGCAGCAATTGCAGCCGCCAGAATAGTCGCAACATCGACGCCCAGCCAACGACAACGAATCCGATGATGAGGTAGCTGGAAAGCGACAAGCCAGTGATCTCGTAGAAGTCGCGTGCCGGGGCGATGTTCATTCCCGCCACGAACAACACCAGCAATGCAGCGGCCATCAATGTCGGTCGCCAGTCGCCGGTCAGCTCGTCGCCTCCGACCCAGGCATCGGTCGGCGGCGAGAGGAACGGCAGCAGCATCAGACCGCAGACGATCGAGACAATCGTGATCGCCGTGCGCGCCTCTTCCAGCGTGCCGCCAATCGAGAGCACAGCGGCATAGATCGCCAGCCCGGCGACGGCAATACTGGCGGCCGCCGGCACGACGAAGTAGCCGGCCGAAGGGATCAGGCGGCGCGGCGTCGCACCGGGCCGCGCCCACAGCGCCAGGAAGAGCACCGGCACACCGACTGTCACCATCGCAACCAGGCCGCTTTGCTTCGGTGTCGTCGGAAACTCCAGCCCCAGCCGCGTACTGCCGAAGATCATCAGCGATGTGTAGAGCGCTCGCACCAGGAACAGCCGAATGATGTCCTGCATACCCTTAAGGATTCGCTGGCCCTCGCGGAATGCCTCCGGCAGCGCGGCGAACGAATCCTCCAGCAACACGACATCGGCGACGCTACGCGCGACCTGACTGCCGCTCCGGACGGAGATGGCCAGGTTCGCCTGCTTCAGCGCCAGCACATCGTTGACGCCGTCGCCGATCATCGCGACGTAGTGGCCGCGCTTCCGCAGCTCGCGGACAATCCGCTGCTTCTGCTCCGGCGCGATCCGCCCGAATACGGTCGCGCGCTCGACCAGCTCGCCGAGGTCGGCGTCGGACACTGTATCCAGCTCCATGCCGGAGACGAGCGCGAGATCGCCCGGCATACCTGCCTGCTTCGCCAGGGCCGCCACCGTGTCGGGGTTGTCGCCGGAGATGATCTTCAGCGCGATGCCCTCTTCGGCAAAGCGCGCGATCGTGTCAGCCGCCTCCGGTCGCAGCTCGTCGCTGATACAGATCAGTCCGGCCGCTGTCAGACACTCCGGCAGCACCTGCCGATCGCTGCCTCGGGCCAGCTCGCTATCATCACCGGCGCGCGCGAAGAGAAGCACCCGATAGCCCTGATCGGCCCACTCATCTACCCGCGCCGCGATGTCGGCACCATTGTCGAGCGCCGGCAACAGCATCTCCGGCGCGCCCAGCACCCAGGCACCGTCATCGAACGCGACCGCGCTCCACTTCGTCTTCGAGGAGAACGGCACCTCGACCTGCACCGCACGTCCGGCGCTCGGGCAGGCGGTCTGGATCGCGGTACTTGTGCGGTTGCCGGACGAGGCACTGGCGGCGAAGTCACCCAGCGCAGTCCGTAGTTCGGCGTCGTCCATGCCGATCGGCACCAGCTCACGAACCTGCAGCTCGTTCGTCGTCAGCGTGCCGGTCTTATCGAGGCAGAGCACTCCCACCTGGCTCGTCGATTCGACCGCGTTCATGCGCTGAATCAGCGCGCCCTTGCCGGACATCCGCACAGCGGCCATCGCGTAGGTGACCGTCACCATGAAGATCAACCCCTGCGGAACGAGCGCGACGATGACCGCCGCCGCGCGGACGGATTCGGTCATCGGCACATCGGTGTAGATATGGCGGAACGTGTCGGCGACCTGCACGCCGAGCAGCAGCATCAGCACCAACATCACCCGCACGGCCAGCGTCACTTCGTGCTGCAACGGCGTCTTGACCGTGCGGTAGGCGCGCGCCTGCTCGGTGATCGCGTGGGCCATGCTGTTCGCGCCGACCTTCTCGGCGCGGTAAACGCCGCTGCCGGTCATGCAGAAGCTGCCGGAGTAGACCGGGTCGCCGATCTTCTTCGGCACGAGGTCGGATTCGCCAGTCAGCAACGACTCGTCGACGTGCATGGCGGTCGAGCGCAGGACGGAGCCATCGACCAGCACCTGATCGCCCTGGCCGAGTACCAGCAGGTCGTCGACAACGATGTCGCCGGGCTCGATCTCCTGCTGCTCGCCATTGCGCAGCACCGTCGCGACCGGCCTCGTCAGCAGCGCGATCTGGTCCAGCTTTTGCTTCGCCCGCGCCTCCTGAATGGTGCCAATCACCACGTTGGCAACGACGAGAATCGCTGTCATGAAGGCGTCGCCATACAGGCCGAGCGCCAGCAGGAAGCCGACGATGACGTAGAGCAGGACGTTGACGAAGGTGATCGCATTCTCGAAGAGGATGCGTCGATAGGAACGGCTGGACTGCGACTCGACGGTGTTGACCTCGCCGCGGGTGCGGCGCGCCTCAACCTCGGCATCGGTCAGCCCAACGAGGTGTTGTCTGGTATCGAGATCAGCCGAGGCGGCCGGGACTGACTGTAAAGCCAAGATTCACCCTCCGGCGCAAGCCGTTTACGCCTCAAGTGTAGCGTGCTGGTGCTGCTACAACAGGCAAACTGCTTAACGTTTCGTGGGAATCCGCTCAGTGGTCGAGGATTGCGACCAGCGCTGGGAGTGATTCTTCCTCGGCAGCCTCTGCACCATTGAGGTACGCCGACCCGGCAGCAGCATCACTGAGCGTGCGGCGGGCTGTCGCCAGCACATCGTCGTGCAGTACCCGCAAGTGGGCAGGTCGTGGGCAGTCAAAACGCGCTCGTAGTGCGTCGGCAGCGCCAGCCATGCGGACACACGTCGCGGGCTGCGCGACACTGAGCGCGCGCGCCAAACCATCCAGCGCGTCAACGAAGGAGCGCGGGTCGGCGAGGTCGGCAGACAGCGCCAGGCTCTTGCGCTGCAATGATTTGGCCTGCGCGATGTCGTCCTGCGCCAGCACCACATCGCCCAACCGCGTCGTCGCCAGCGCCACGCCCCAACTGTGGCCGATCGCCTGAAAGCCGCGCAGCCCTTCCGTGACGTGCGTAACCGCTCCGTCCAGCTCGCCGCTCGCAAGCAGCACCTCGCCGATGCTCGTCTGGATGAATGCAATCCCGTAGGGATCATTGATGTCGGTAGCCAGCACCAGCGCGTCCTGATAACAGCGCAGCGCGGCGTCGTGGTCGCCACGCTCGGCGAGGACGATACCGATGTTGTGGAGCGCTGCGACGATACCCGGACGATCGTTATGCTCGCGGCGGATCGTCAGGCACGCCCGGTAGAGTGCTTCAGCCCTGGCGGCGTCACCCTGCACGCGAGCGAGATTGGCCGTCACGTGCATCAGCATCGCCAGACGCAGGGGCGGAACGGCCCCTGGATCGGCCGCACCTGCCAGCACCAGAATCTGTTCAAGCCAGCGCCGTCCCTCGCTGAGCCGGCCACGCCCGGCCCAGTAGCGCCAGAGCACCGCCGCAAAGCGCGTGGCAATATCGGCGGCGCGCTGATCTAGCGCGCGGCGCACCGCAACCTGCAAGTTAGCGTTCTCGCGGCTGAGCTTCGCCAGCCAGATTGATTCGTCCGGACCGACCAGATGCGGCTGGGCCGCTTCGACAAACTCCAGGCACCACGCCAAATGCCGATCGCGAACGGCAACCTCGTCGCCGCTGGTGGCCAACTGCTCGACGGCATATTCACGAACCGTCTCCAGCAGCACGTAGCGCGCGGGATCGGCATCGGTGAGTCTGGCCAGCAGGCCCGCATCAACCAGCGCGGCAAGGCTCGATAGCACATCCGGTGCGGCAACAACCGCCTCAGCGGCTGCGATGATGAAGCCGCCCTCCATGACCGCAAGGCTGCGGAGTGTGCGCTGCACTTCAGGATCAATCAGGTCATAGCTCCAGTCGATCGTCGCCCGGAGCGTCTGCTGGCGTTCTGGCAGGTCACGCGGTCCGCCGGTCAGCAGCGGCAGCGCCGGATCCAGCCGTCGCAGCAGGTCGCTCGGCGGCAGCAGCCGGATCCAGGCAGCAGCCAGCTCAATCGCCAGCGGCAGCCCATCGACCCGCCGACAGATCGCCGCGACATCCGGCAGGTTTGCCGCAGTCAGCGCGAACGCCGGATCGTGCGCACGGGCGCGGTCCGCAAACAGCAGCACGCCGGCCGACAGCACCTGTCCCGGCTGCACCGCTCGATCGACAGGCAGCGGCAGAACCGGGTAGCGCCGTTCGGCGCTGATACCCAGCGGTCGGCGACTGGTCGCCAGCATCGTCAGTCGCGGCAACGTCGCCAGCAACTCGCCGATGTATGGAGCGATGCCATCGAGATGCTCGCAGTTGTCCAGCACCAGCAGCACATCTCGCGCGGGCTGTGGGACCTGTGCCGCCCCGCCCGCACCCAGCAGCCGAACGCCCAACGCCAGCGACATGGCTTCGATGGCGTTCGCCGCATCACGAATCGCAGCGAGCGCGACAAAGGCGACATCATCGAACACATCTGCGACTTGCCGGGCGGCTTCGATAGCCAGGCGCGTCTTGCCGACGCCGCCTGCGCCCGTCAGGGTCAGCAATCGAACATTCGACTCTCGCAGCAGCCGACCAATCTCGTCGATCTCCAGCGCACGCCCGATGAAGCTGGTTGTGGGGGTCGGCAGCGTGGCCGTGACATCGGTGCCACCAGGTGGCTGCGCACGGGCGGCCTGTTGCAGTGCCACGCGCTCATCATCGGTAAGCTGCAATGCCGCGACGAGACGCCGCACTGTATCGCGCCGCGGCAACCGGCGCGCGCCGCGCTCAAGCAGGCCGATCGCGTCCACGCTCAAACCGCTGCGCTCGGCCAGCTCCTCCTGGGTCAACCCGGCCGCACTGCGGTGTGCACGCAGAAGCTCGCCAAACGGTCTGCTCGTATCCATCGATCCCCTTCCGATCTGCCGCGTTGTCAGTGTCGTTGTCAGGGCGCTGTCACTGGCTCGCGACGAGCGAATCAAACACTATCGTCTCACGAGCCAGGCAATAGTCACCGAAAGGATCGCCACAATGACCGCCGAGCAGATGATGGACACGTTCCGGGTTGTGATCGAGGAAGGCTTCAGCAAGGGCAATGTCGCGGCGCTCAACGATTGCTTCGGTCCGACCTGGGCTGAGCACCAGTTCGATCTTCCATCAACCCTGGAAGCGTTCAAGAACACGATCCTCTGGCTGCGCGCGACGATGGCCGACCTAACGCTCACCATCGAGGACATGACCGTCGATGGCGACATGCTCTGGGCACGGATGACAGCACGCGGCACGAACGTCGGCGAATTCATGGGTCGCGCGCCGACCAACAAGTCGTTCGCAATGACTGTCTTCGACGCCTGCCGCTTCGAGGACGGCAAGATCGTCGAGCACTGGGGTGTGCCCGACCGCTTTCATATGCTGATCCAGCTCGGCCTGCTCCCCGGCCCATCGGCCTGATCCAGCGGATCGCTCCACCGAGCGTCGCCCTCAGCCCGGCGGCTGCGCCCGCCAACCATCTCTGCCTCCACGTCGCTGCCAAACTGCCAAGGGGCTCAATCTATCTGGACCGCAGCCGTCGGGCTGAGGGTGACGCCAATGTCAAGTTGTGCGATCGGCAGCCAGCCACTTCTTCTGCCATTTCGAGCTCTCACGCGAGAAATCTCCCCCGCGTTGAACTGAGTCAAACGGGTGGGAGATCTTTCGGTTGCGACCTCAAGATGACAGGGCAAGGGGTTTGCTGCCGATCAGGCAACTTGACATTGACAACGCATTCAGACTGACAGAGGGCGGGAGTGCCTGTCGATCGGGCAATGCGCAGGAGACATGACACCTGAAACCAACCACTGCACTCCGAGCCACCTGCTATCGTGCTTCCATGCAGCGAACATGATGAAGGGGAGGCAGGCGATGGCACGGTTAGATGGCAAGGTCGCGATCATCACCGGTGGGGCGTCGGGAATCGGCGCGGCGAGCGCGCGGTTGTTCGCCGCCGAGGGCGCGAGCGTCGGCATCATCGACCTGCAAGCAGATGAGATCGACCAGACCGTGGGTGAGGTTCAGGCCGCCGGAGGCACGGCGTTCGGTCAGGCCGCTGATGTCTCGCGCTCGGACGAGGTGCAGCAGGCAATCGACGCCATCGCCGACCGCTTTGGTCGCGTTGATGTCCTGTTCGCCAATGCCGGTGTCTCTGGTCACGGCACCGTCGTCGACATCCCCGAGGACGAATTCCGGCGCACAATCGAGGTCAACCTGTTCGGTGGGTTTCACTGCGCCCGCCACGCCATCCCGCACATGACCAGCGGCGGCTCGATCATCTTCACCGCGTCGGAGCTGGCCCTCGTCGGCTCGCGCCGCAACGCCGCCTACACCGCCTCGAAAGCCGGCCTGATCGGCATGGCTCGTTCGATGGCGCTCGACCATGCGCCAGACGGTATCCGCGTCAACGTCCTCTGCCCCGGCCCAATCGACACGCCGATGCTGCAGCGCTCGATCGTCGGGCACGCGGACAGCGCTGCCTACGCACAAATGATCGTCGACGAGACACCACTGCATCGCATCGGGCGACCGGACGAAATCGCCCGCGTCGCCCTCTTCCTGGCGTCCGACGACTCGTCCTACATGACCGGCAGCACCGTCGTCGCCGACGGTGGCGCGACCGCGCAGTAGCCACGTCCATCAACCGGAGGCGCGTCATGAACCCAACGATTCGCAGCATTGGACGCATCAACATCGGTGACGCTGAGCTGGCCTGCGAGGTCAGCGGCAGCGGCCCGGTGGTCGTACTGATTCACGCCGGCATCGCCGACATGCACATGTGGGATCTGCAGGTGTCAGCGCTCGCGACACGCTTCCGGGTCGTGCGCTACGACCCTGCGCGGCTTCGGCGGGTCATCAGGCGGCACCGGTGACTTCGCGCATCACGAGGACCTGGCCGACCTGATTGCTGCGCTCAATCTCGGGCCTGTCCGGCTGGTCGGCTGCTCGTTCGGCGGTCGGGTGGCGATCGATGCGGCGCTCGCCTACCCGGCACTGATCGAGCGGCTGGCGCTGATCAACCCGGCGCTGGGTGGCTATCCGTGGCCGGAAGATCTGGATGCGTCCGAGGAGGCGATTGAGGCGGCGCTGGAGGCCGGCGACATTGACGCCGCCGCCGAAGTCGATCTGCGGGTCTGGGTTGATGGCCCCAGCCGCCAACCCGACGAGGTGGATGCGGATGTCCGCGAACGCGCTCGAGTCATGGCCCGGCAGGTCTACGACGCTGGCGAACCCGCCGGCGCGATGGTCGCACTCACCCCGCCCGCAATCGAGCGCCTTGGCGAGATTCGCGTGCCGACGCTCGTCATCTCCGGCGCGCTCGATCAGCCGATGATGCGCGACATCGCCACACTCATCGGCGAATGCGTTGCTGGCAGCCGGGTTGTCTCATTGCCCGATGTCGCCCATCTGGCGAACATGGAAGCGCCGGACGCCGTCAACAACCTGCTGCTCGAATTCTTCACCGAACAGGACGCTGCGCATGAGCACCGTTGAGCTGCGCGAGATCACAACGGACAACTGGGAAGCGTGCATCCAGTTGAAGATCAGCGCCGATCAGGACGGCTATGTCGAGCCGAACGTCGTCTCGCTCGCCGAATCGCGCGTGCATCCCTGGATGCTGCCGCTGGCGATCTACGCCGATGACGACATGGTCGGCTTCGTTATGTACTCGGACGAGCGCGACCCGCGGCTGCCGCGCTACTGGATTCACCGACTGATGATCGATGAGCGCCATCAGTCTCGCGGATACGGACGCGCCGCAATGCAGGCGGTCATCGATCGGCTGCGGCAGAAGCCCGATTGTGACGAGATCTGGGTGGGCTATGTAAGCCACAACCAGATGGCTCAGCGCTTCTATGCCTCGCTCGGCTTCGTCGAGCAGGGGCCAGCGCCGTGGGGTGATGATGAGCTCGTCGCTCGATTGGCGATCGATGCCGGATAGCGCGAAATCGTCATGAGTGCGGCTAAGATAGCGACAGATCGATTGACTGACATGGGGAGGGACCAGCAATGAAGATTGCCCGCTACCAGAAGGACGGCGCAGTTGCCGTCGGGATCGTTGAAGGTGACGACGTCTACGCCGCCAGTGGTGACGTGTTCGGCACGCTGACGAAGGGCGAGCGAGTCGGTAGCGTCGGCGACGTCGCGCTCGACATCCCGATCGTGCCCGGCAAGATCGTCGCGATCGGCTTGAACTACGCCGCCCACGTGACCGAGAACGATCCGACCCGCGAGGTACC
>JAMLIA010000033.1 GCA_023954495.1 Thermomicrobiales bacterium
TTGGCGTGTCGTCATGGCCTGTCTCCTGACCGTTAGTTGTCCAGCGCCGGATTGAGTGGTGCGGCATCCAGCGGCACGACCGGCGCAACGCCGCCAATAGGTAGAGCTGGCATCTCGCCGCGCAGCCCATCGCGGATTGCGGCCGTGGCCGACGCAAGCGGCTGGCGCTCGAACGCCTCCCGATAGTGGGGGGCGAGGTCTACGAAGCTGTCATCGTCGGCCAGCCGCCAGTAGCCCTGCCATTCGCCAACGACGAGGTACGCATCGCCGAACTCGGTGCGCTCGTCGTGATCGAGGAAGAGTAGGAAGCGGTCGCCGGTTGCCAATTCAGGCTGACCCATCCGATCGGTGCAGCCGCCGGGAATCTCGCCACCCGGCTGCCGGATGGTGACGGTCTCCAGTGGCTGCCCACGGACGAACGACTCGACCCGGACATCGAAATCGGTGTGGAACGGCAACTGTGCCGCGCGTGGGTCGGGCGTCGTTGGGTGTGCGCGGATCACCTCGCCGATAACGATCTGGTCCGACGCCCAGGCAAGCGAAGCGATGTCGGAGATCTGGGCGAGCGAAACGCCGGTAATGATGCATTCACCATCCTGCAGATCGATGTCAAGTGGTGTCGTGGCCGGCGCTAGCGCCGCCCCAACTCCATTTTCGGACTGCACTTCGGTGGCAGCCTCTCCGCATCCGGTGATGAATAGCAGTAGTCCGAGCAGCAACACTATGCGAGTTGTCATCGTCGCACTGCCCACCTTTGGCTATCGCATGCGGTGATGAAGTGGTTTGCTGACCTTCCGAATGACATCGTTCTGCCCGATCACTCTTCGACCACATGCAAATTGATGCACGCGTGCGATGCAAGTATCATATGAAGCGTTATCAGGCATTGTCTACGCAAAGTTCGCCATTGGAGCACTATCTTCTTGTTCACTGTCGCATCCCTCAATGTGTTGTGGGCATAAGATTGACTGATTATTCGGGCCGACAGCCAACTCATTATTCTGTCGTCTTGAGGCCGCAGCCAAAAGATCCCCCACCCGTTCGATGCAGTCCAACGCGGGAGAGATCTTTCGCGTGCGCGCTCAAGATGACAGGCTTCGGGAGTGGCTGCCGCGCCAACGTGCTCGCCACTCTGACACTGACAACCCACTCAAGCGTTTGCAGATGAGCGTGGCGCATAATCACCGTGCCTCCTTCCCGGCTTGACTCAGGCGGTACGATCGTCCCTTCCGGGGTGGTGGTGGCATTGAGCGGATGGAGATGCGGTGGGTAGTGCGCACGACCTGATCGTGACGGCTTCGGCGGTGCTGGTGGCCTGCGTCGTTGTGCAGGTGCTGGCCGGGCGGACAAAGATCCCGTCGATCCTGCTCTTCCTCGGCGCGGGTGTGCTGTTGGGGCCGATCGGCTTCGGGCTGATCGCGTCCGACAAGCTGGGGCCAACGCTGGAAGCGGCGATCAAGATCTCGGTCGCGATCATCGTCTTTGAGGGCGCGTTCTCGCTGGAGTGGACCTACCTCCGCATCGTCTCGAAGGTCGTCCGCAACCTCATCACGCTCGGCGCAGCGATCACCGTCGCGGGTGGGGCGCTGGCGGCGCACTACATCGGCGAGTTGAGCTGGGAGTTGGCAGCGCTGTTTGGCGCGCTGGTCATGGTGACCGGTCCGACCGCAATCGGGCCGCTGCTGCAGCGCGTGCGTGTCACCGGTCGAGCGCGTGCAACGCTCTCCGGCGAGGGCGTCATCATCGACCCGATCGGCGCGATCGTGACGCTGATGCTGTTCGAGATCCTGAATGCGCCGGACGAGAGCTTGCGTGATGGCGCGGTCTGGGCGCTGCAGCGCATCGGGTTCGGCGCAGTGTCCGGCGTGGTCGGCGGGTTGTTACTGCTGCTCTGGATGCGGCGCTTTGTGCCAGCGCAGGGGCAGGTGGCGCGTATCTCGCTGCTGGCCGGTGCGGTCGCGATCTTCGCCGTGAACGACAGCATCATGACCGAATCGGGGTTGACTGCCGTTGTCGTCGCCGCCATCCTGCTGGGCAACGCCAGGTTCCCGCACCGCGAAGAGGCACACCAGTTCAAGGGCGATATCACCGCGATCGTCATCGCTTCGGTCTACCTGCTGCTGGCGGCGACGCTGCATCCGGAGGATCTCACGCGGCTGGGTTGGCGCGGACCGGCGACGGTGCTGGTGATGATGGCAATCGCTCGACCGCTGGCTGTTTTCATTTCGTCGATCCGCTCGCCGCTGAGCTGGCGTGAGCGCACGTTTGTCGCAGCGATTGGGCCTCGCGGTGTTATCGCTGCGTCGATGGCAACCTTCGTCACGCTGCGCATGCGCGAGACCGACCCTGAGGGCGCGGCGGCGCTATTGGGGCTGGTCTTCCTGATGATTACGATGACGATTGCTGTGCAGGCGACCTATGCCGACTGGATTGCGAACAAGCTGGGGGTGAGACCGATGGGAGTGCTGATCGTCGGTGGCGGGCGAGTTGGGCTGATGCTGGCTGAGCGATTGGTGTCGGCCAACGAGGATGTCACGATCATCGAGCTGGACAACGAGCAGGCGGAGCTGGCGCGCAAGACCGGCGCGCACGTGGTCATTGGCGACGCGACGATTCCGGCGGTGCTGGAGGAGGCCGGCATCGAGTACGCCAGCACTGTCGTGGCAACGACGCAGTCGGACAAGGACAACCTGCTGGCCTGCCAACTGGCCCGTACGCGCTATAGCCGCGAGCACGTCGTCTCGCGCGTGACGGATCCGGAGACGCTGCCGAGCTTCCAGGAGCTTGGCATTCGTGCGATGAACCCGGCGGCAGCGACGGCGATGATCCTGTCCAACCTGGTGCGCCGTCCGGGCATCTTCAGCCTGCTGTCCGGCATTGCCGAGCAGGACGACGCCGACGTCAGCGAGGTCGTTGTTGGGAACGAGGAGATCGCCGGGAAGCAACTGCGGGAGCTGGACTTCCCCGGCGACAGTCTGGTGCTGCTGATTCGGCGTGGCGGGTCGCGGCTGATTCCGCATGGCGGTTCGACCCTCGCGCCGGGCGATGTCGTGACGATTGTCGGGACGAACGGCGCGACGGGCAAGGCGGCGGCGATGCTGGCCGGGCGCAGTCGCGTCGGCGGCTAGGCGGTTTCCTCGTTGGCCCGGTTGTGTTGTTCACGCAGGTAGGTCATGCAGCGCTCGAACGTGGCACCGTCGATCAGGTCCGACGAGTGATAGTAGTTGAGCATCGTCTTCAGCCGCAGGATCGGCATGACGTTGTAGCCCAGCTCGTGCAGCCGCTCGATGCCGCCCTGCTCGCGGTCGATCAGGACGATCGCGTCGCGGACTGCCATGCCGGCATCCTCCAGCCGCTCGGCGGTGGAGAGGATCGAGCTGCCGCCGGTCATCAGGTCGTCGATAATCAGCGCCGACTGGCCAACGAGGATGCGGCCTTCGATCACCGGCTGGACATCATGATCCGCATTCCGCGACGGTCGCAGATAGATGAGCGGTGTTTCGCTCTCCAGCGCGTAGGCGGTGGCGATGTGCAGGCCTCCCATCGGCACGCCGGCGACGGCTGCGAATGAGTGGATGCGCGAGCGGCGGCGAGCCTGGTCGGCTTGAATCTCGGCGTGGATCAGTCGCGCCACGCGCCGTAGCATTGCCGGCTCGCTGATCAGAACACGCGGGTTGATGTAGATCGGCGACTTTCCGGCAGTTGGCCCGAGGTCAAATGAGCCGAACTGCACGCCGCCCAGATCGAACAGCGCCTGTGCCAGATCGAGATTGGAATCAACGTCCACCAGCACCCGTGCTGCCCCCTTCTCCGCTCGTCAATCCCACCGCATCCAGTCGCAAAATGCTCGACCGGTCCCCTTGCGCGGCAGGACGTGTCATAACGACGCAGGGTACCACGCGAGGCTACCTGACGCTATGCCGCGCTATCATAGTGCGTGTGAACTAGTTGGCATCTGGTTGGGATGTGGCGCATGCGCACAGTCGGAGCATTTGAGGCGAAGACGCACCTGTCGAAGCTGCTGGATGATGTCGAGTCCGGCGAGACGATACTCATTGCCCGGCATGGCCGGGTGATTGCGCGGCTATCACCGGCGGAGCAACCGGGGCGGCGCGCTGTGGCGAACCTCATTCGGTCGTGGGAGGCGTATCGAGATAGCGAGGGCATCAACCTCGATGGCCTGACGATCGACGAGCTGCTTGCCGAGAGCCGCAGCGAGTGACCTTTGTGCTTGATGCCTCAACGACGCTCGCCTGGGCATTTGTTGATGAGGATAGCGAGACGAGCCGAGTGGCTCTGGATCGTCTGCAGGAAGCGACAGCTGTCGTGCCGGTGATCTGGCTGATCGAGGTAGCCAATGCCCTGCTGGTGGCCGAGCGACGCGGACGGCTGACCGCCGACCAGTCGGCGCGCTTTGTCGAGTTCATCAGCGGCCTGCCAATCGAGGTTGATACCGTTGGGCTGGAGACGGTGTTCGATCGTGCGTTGCCACTTGCGCGCGTGCTTGGTTTGTCCGTATACGATGCGATGTATCTGGATCTTGCCCGTCGCGATCGGGTGCCACTTGTCACGCTGGATCGGCGGCTGGCTGACGCGGCCCGCCGGATGGGCGTGCCGCTGCTGGAAGAGACTGTTGCATGAACTACCGCGAAGCGATTCGCTGGATTATCGACCGGGCGGGCTATGAGAAGGGCTTCGTCGCTAATCCATTCATTGGCGATGACGTGGCCGCGCTCGGGCTGCGTCGCACGGCGGCGTTGCTCGATGGTCTCGGTAATCCAGAGCAGACCTATCCGATCGTCCACATCGCCGGGACGAAGGGCAAGGGCTCGGTCAGCGCGACGGTCGAGGCGCTGGCACGTTCGGCCGGCAAGCGCACTGGTCTCTACGTGACACCACACCTGCACACCTTCCGCGAGCGCATCCAGATCGACGCCCAGCCGGTTGACGAGGCGGAGTTCGCGGCACTAGCCGACGTGCTGGAGCCCGTCGACCAGGCAGTTCGCGAATCCCAGCCGGAGATCGGCGAACCGACGGCGTTCGAGGTCGCGACGGCGATGGCGCTGCTGGCGTTTGCCCGCGCCAAGGTGGAGGTCGCCGTCGTTGAGGTCGGCATGGGCGGTCGGCTGGACGCAACGAACGTCGTCACCCCCGCTGTCTGCGCCATCACCAGTATTTCGCTCGACCACACCGCCATCCTCGGCTCGACGCTGAGCGAGATTGCTGTAGAGAAGGGCGGCATCATCAAACCGCAGCGCCCGGTTGTCGTCGGACCGCAGCAGCCGGAGGCGTTGGCAACCCTGGAGCGCATCACCGCCGAGCGCGACTCGCTGCTGCTGCGCTGGGGTGTTGACTGGCAGGCCGGGCCGGACGACCACGGAGCGAGGCTCGAAGGTCCGTGGGGCGACTGGCGTGATGTCGAGCTGGCGCTGGCCGGGCCGCACCAGATAGAGAACGCCGGCACGGCGCTGATGACCGCCTGGCAGCTTGATTCGGGCATCCTGGCCGATGAGGATCGTGCTCGCGCCGCGTTGGCATCTGTTCGCTGGCCGGGGCGCTTCGAGCGTGCAGGCAGCGCGCCGGACATCTATGTCGATGGCGCGCACAACGCCGATTCGATCGCCCGGCTGGTCGAGACGCTCGCGTCGCGCGTCACTCGCCCACCGATCGTGATCCTCGGCATCAGCCGCGACAAGGATCTGGACGGCATGCTGGCGGAGCTGGCAACACTCCAGCCGCGCCTGATCGCCACTGCGTCGCACAACCCGCGTGCCGCCGAGCCGGCGAGGATCATTGCGGCGGCGGCGAAGCAGGGTCTAGCGGCTGAGGATGGCGGCGATGTCGATGCCGCGCTTGCTCGGGCGCGGGCCGAGGCTGATCCGGACGATCTGATCGTTGTGACTGGCTCGCTTTATGCGGTCGCTGAGGCACGTGAAGCACTCGGGCTGGCTAAGACGCCGACCTACGAACGGGCGCTGCTCTACACCTGACCAATTGCTCAGTTGACGAATAATCGGATCGGTTCTACGATACGGTTACGATGCGTACGTACATACGTCTGGCGGTGTCGTGGGGGCATCGCTGCGTGGCGTTTGGTGCGCATGTCGGTTCGCCGTGGGTCGTCTGCTGGCTCATGGTATTGGGGTAGCGCGGCGGGAAGTCGCCGAACTGGGGGTGACGCGCGTGAGTAGTCGTGCGAAGAACGCGAATATCGCCGACACGGGGGGCTTCGAAGCGACGCTGGATCGCTTCTTTCGGTTCCGCTCAATGGGATCGAACATGCGGACGGAGATGTTCGCTGGCCTGACGACCTTCATCGTCATGTCCTACATCATCTTCGTCAATCCACAGATCCTGAATCTGCCGGACGGCACCGGGCTCCCGATTCAGGCGACGACAACCTCAACCTGTCTTGTCGCTGGCGTCATGACGATCATCATGGGGCTGTACTCGAACCGGGCGTTCGCGATTGCTCCCGGCCTCGGGTTGAACGCGATCGTCGCCTTCACGCTCGTTCTCGGTGAGGGACTCACCTTCCCGCAGGCGATGGGCGTGATCGTGGCCGAAGGTATCCTGATCACGGTCCTCGTCCTTGTCGGCCTGCGGCGCTACGTCATGGACCTGGTGCCACTGGAGTTGAAGAAAGCCATCTCGGTCGGCATTGGTCTGTTCATCCTGTTTATTGGTCTGGTCAATGGTGGGATCGTGACGACTGGTGCTGGGACACCGCTGGCGCTCGGCAACCTGCGTGGTCTACCGGTGCTGGTGACAGCGATTGGCCTGGCGATCACGATCGCGATGCTGGCGCGCGGCTATCGTGCCGCGATCCTGATCGGCATCGTTGCGACGACGGTCATCGCCATCATACTGGAGGAGATCCTGAGCACCGGCCAGTTCGGTCCGGGCGTGGCGCAGGTTCCGACCACCTGGATCGATACGCCTGACTTCAGCCTGCTGGGCGACTTCTCGTTCAGCTTCTTCTCTCAAATGGGTATTGGTGTCGCCATTCTCACCATCCTCGCGATTATGATGGCCGACTTCTTCGACACAATGGGAACACTCGTCGGCGTCGGCAGCCAGGCCGGCTATCTCAATGAGAAGGGCGAGCTGCCGGACGCGCAGAAGCCGCTGCTGGTCGACTCGGTCGCGGCCATCGCTGGTGGCGCGGCATCGTCCTCGTCGGCGACGACCTACATCGAATCTGCGGCGGGTGTTGGCAACGGCGGTCGTAGTGGACTGGTCGCTGTCGTCGTTGGCATCCTCTTCCTGCTGGCCATGCCGTTCGCCCCGCTGGTCGGCGTTGTGCCGACGCAAGCGACCGCCCCGGCCCTGATCGTCGTCGGCTGGATGATGACCAGCGTGCTCTCTGATCGCGAAGAGGTCAACTCTGAAGGTCGGACCGTCCGCACACGCGGTATCGACTTCAGCGACATCGAAGTCGGTCTGCCGGTGCTGGCGGCGATGATCATGATGCCGCTGACCTACAACATCACCAACGGCATCGGCGCAGGCTTCGTCGTCTGGACGCTCGTGAAGGTCTTCCGTGGCAAGGCGCGTGAGGTCCATCCGACGCTCTACGTCGTCAGTGCCGCCTTCCTGATCTACTTCCTGCGCTCATATCTCGGGGTTCACGCGTAAGAGCGGCCCTCACCCCCCCCGTCCCCTCTCCAACGCGTTGGGAGAGGGGGTGTCCTTGGCTGATAAATTGTGGACTGCACCCCAAAAGACCGAACCACCGTCAGCAGTGAACTTCAGCTGCTGGTCGTAGACTGACGGCCAGCGCAGGAAGGATGAGACGATGGCGAATGGACGGGTTCATAGCCGGGAGTTCAAGCTGCAGGTGGTGCGCCAGATCGAGGATGGCGAGAAGGTCCAGCACAGGTCTGCCGGAACACAACCTGAGTGACGGCCTGGTCTGGCGCTGGCGACGGGAGTATGCCGCATCGTGCAGCCGCCTTCCTCGCAGGAGCAGACGGGTTCAGCCACGCTGGAGCAACGCATCGCCGAGCTGGGCGCGGTTCTGTGGGCAACTGGCGCTGGAGAACCAGGTGCTGCGTGGGCTCGCCAGCGCTCGCTCGCGGAACGACACGCCATGATCAGCGCTGCGCAGACAACCCACCCACAACTCTCGATCCGTCAGCTGTGCGCGCTCTTCGGTGTCGGACGCACCTGGTATTACACGCAGCCGACCGAGCCAGACAGCCAGACTGTGGCGCTCCGGGTGGCGATCGAGACCATCATCCTGGCCTTCCCCGGCGCATCGCCGTGTCACCAAGCAGCTCCAGCGTGATGGTTGGACGATCAATCACAAGCGCGTCTTACGGGTGATGCGCGTGAATCCTTGTTGCGTCAGCTCAAACGGCACTTCGTCGTGACGACGGATGCGACCCATGCACTGCGGCGATACCCGAACCGGATCCGGGATCTGACATACGTGCGACCCAATCAGGTCTGGCAATCAGACATCACCTACATCCGATTGCCAGCAGGCTTTGTCTACCTGGCCTGCATCATCGATAGCTATTCACGGCGCTGTATTGGCTGGGCGCTCTCACGCACGATCGACACCGCGTTGGCACTGGATGCCCCGGAGCAGGCACTCCAGACGCGGCAGCCTGCGCCGGGACTGATCCATCAGTCTGATCAGGGCGTGCAGTATGCCAGCACAGCCTATGTGGCGCGGTTGGAGGAGGCGGGTTCCGCAATCAGCATGACGAGTCGTGGCAACCCGTACGAGAATGCCAGGGCTGAGAGCCTTCTTCAAGACGCTCAAGACTGAGGAGGTGAACACCAACGCGTACCAGTCGATCGAGGAGGCTGTACAATCTGGACCACTTCATCGAGGACGTGTACAACCACAAGCGGTTGCACTCCAGCCTCGGCTATCGGTCGCCTGCTGAGTTCGAGGTGACCAACGCAACGACCGTAACCTCTCTTGATCGTGGTTCGCTATTTGGGGTTCACTCCATTGGCTGCCGCTTCTTGCTCCTCTCCTTTCGCAGGGGAGAGGCTGGGAGAGGGGTTTGTCCCCGACCAGTACCCGTTCAGCACTGCACCCAACCGCCCCAACACAGGACACCCCTCTCCCAACGTTGGGCGGGAGCCCTCTGGGCAGCGGCGGGGGTGAGGGCCGCCCTGGTGGCATCATGTCCCGCACAACTCGGGGGGATGATGAGAGGGGAAGACGCATGGGGTTTTACGACCGAGGCAGCCTGGCGTTGGTCAATGGGCGCTTGTTCACTGACCCTGCGCACCCGCGCGCGACAGCGCTCGGCATTCATAACGGCCTGATCTGGCTACGTCGGTGATGATTTCGATGATGCGCGGGCGGCGGCAGGGGCCGGGCAGCAGTCATCGACCTGGAGGGTCGGACAGCGACGGCGGGGCTGATCGACGCTCACATGCACCCCTACATGTACGCCGAGCAGCTCCTCGGAATCGACCTGTTCAAGCCGAAGTCGAGCGACGAGATATGCTGGCGATCGTCCGTGAACGTGCTGCGACGCCGACTAGCGAGCCGATCTCCGGCTAGCTGGGCTCGTCCTATCTGGAAGACGAGCGTGTGCCGACGCTGGCTGAGCTTGACGCCGCCGCGCCGAATCACGCTGTCATCCTGCGGCATCGCCCGGGACACGAGATGCTGGTCAATAGCGAGACGCTGCGCTGCGTTGGTTACTGACGTTTGTCGTCCGATCCGGTCGGTGGCTATCTGGAGCACGACGCCGATGGTGAGCTGACCGGCCGACTGGTCGAGAACGCGATGGACCTCGGTGCATGGCCTGCGCCCGCCGCTCTCCCCGGAGCGCTACGACACGCTGCTGCGCGCGGTGTCTGACAAGCTGCTGTCCTATGGCACGACGTCATCGACCGAGGCGAACCTGAACGACTCCGGTCAGTTCGCCGGTTATCAGCGCCTGGCTGCCAATGGAGACGATCCGCGTGTGCGCTTCAACCTGATGCTGGACCACTGGACGATGCTCGACCCGCTCTCGGCGGTTGGCATCGGAACCGGGTTCGGTGATCGCTGGCTGCGCTGCGGGGCGATCAAGTTCTTCATCGACGGCACCGAGGGGATGTCGACAGCGAAGATCTCCGAGCCGTTCAAGGACGACCCGACCAACACCGGCATGTGGATGTTCCCGCCTGAGGAATATCGCGAGCGCGTTCTACGCGCGCACGACGCCGGTTGGCAGTGCGCCACCCACGCGATCGGTGACGCCGCGATCGAGCTGGTGCTGGATGTCTACCGCGAGGCACAGCAGCGCAATCCGCGCCCCGACCTGCGCCACCGCATTGAGCACGCTTCGTTGCTGCGCCCTGACCTCGTCGAGCGCTTCGCTCAGGAAGGCGTTGTGCCGGTTCCCGGCGCGCGCTTCGCATCAAACGACTATCAGGTGCTGATCGAACGCTTCGGCCCTGAGCGTGTGCGCTGGTACCAGCCGTGGAACTCGCTGCTTGAGCGCAACGTACCGGTGGCCGTATCAAGTGACGCGCCGGTGCAAACCGCCGACCCGGCCCGCAACCTCAAGGCGATCGTCACCAGCCGCGCCGAGCACGACCGCGACCTGACGATGCAGCCGGAAGAGCGCATCGGTCTGGATGAGGCACTGCTGGCCTACACCGTCAACGGCGCTTTCGCCAGCAACCAGGAGCACCTCAAGGGCGCGCTGCGCGTCGGACTCCTCGGCGACGTCGCCGTCTTCAACACCGACATCTTCGCCGTCGATCCGTTGGATCTCGACACCATCGTCGTCGACCTGACGGTCGTTGATGGTGTGGTGGCGTATCGGCGGTAGAGACCTCACCCCCCAGCCCCCTCTCCCGCGGGGAGAGGGGGAGTTCGTGTGTCAAAGCAGGTTGGTCGTTCCTCGCTCCTCTCCCTTCGCAGGGGAGAGGCTGGGAGAGGGGTCTGCCAACCGCAATCGCTTTGGACCGACACCCATCCACGCCATTCCCATGACACCCTCCCTCTCCTCGCGGGAGAGGGAGGGCCGGGGAGGGTGAGGTCCCTTACGGCCCGCCGAACCTCGGGCCTGGTTGCTGGTTCAGTTGAGTACCAACAGTCTTCGGAATGGCGTTCGTCGGGATGCCGCGGATGGCTTCGACTTCCAGGCCCCATTCGAGGAGGTTACTGACGTCGTAGTACCAGTTCTCGCCGTCGTCGCGCATGACGACGGCGATGACGAAGCGCCCGTCGCGTTGGGCTGCGCCAGTCAGGCAGAAGCCTGCGTTGTCAGTGAAGCCGGTCTTGCCGCCGATGACATCGTCACGGATGGCGTACATCTGGTTGTGGTTCCAGATGTCGTAGCCGTCGGCGTTGATTGACGGCGTCTGCATGACATCGCGGATGACCGGGTAGTTCAGCGCGGCACGCAGGATGATCGCCAGATCGAACGCGGTCGAGTAATGTCCCCACTCGTCGAGGCCGTGCGGGTTCATGTAGTGCGTGTCGCGGAGCTGATACTCCTGCGCCGTCTGGTTCATCAGGTCGACGAAGTTCTGGACGGCAGCTTCCGGCGTCGTTGCGCCGCGTGACTCGCCGATCGAGCGCGCGATGGCGTGCGCGGCATCGTTGCCGGAAGGTAGCAGCAATCCATAGAGCAGGCCGTGCAGGCTGATCGTAGTACCGGCGATCAGACCCATTGACGCTTCGCCGACGATGTCGGACTCGTCAATGAGGACCTGCGCATTCAGGTCGCCGTAACGCACCGCGACGATCGCCGTCATCATCTTCGTCGTCGAGGCCATTGCGTAGCGCACGTGCGCGTTCTTGTCGTAGAGAACTTCGTTGTAGTCGGACAGGACGACGGCACTCTCAGAATAGGTGCCCGGCGAATCCGGCTCTTCGACAGCCGCAGCCGGGCTGCTCGCCGAGATCAACGAGAGTGAGAGCGTCAGGGTTGGAATGAGGCAGAGGCTCAGCAATAGCCGAGCTACCCAGCCACGCCGTCCGGCGTTCGTTTTCCCCACAGTACAGACTCCGCCAGCCGTCGGGTCGGTGGTCACCGCCACGGTGCCTTCGGGGAGTTTACGTATCTGACAGCGGTTCAGACAACTCCGCCGATCCGTCGAGCGCCAATACATACCACGCGTCGCCCACCTGCTGATCGCCGACCTGCGTCGGTTCGAGCCGCAGGAGCCGGAAGCCTTCTCGCTCGTAAAATGCGCGACCGATGTGGTTGTCGGCGAAGACGTTGACCAGCATCTCCCCCGCACCAGACGCCGCTGCATCACGACGTGCCTGAATCAGCAGCTGCTTGCCGATGCCGCCACGCCGAGCGCCCGGGTCGACGTACAGGCGCGTCAACTCAACCTGTTGGCCATCGACTGGCTCGAGCGTCAGGAATCCGGCAACGCGGCTGTCGATCTCTGCAACGAGCGTCAGACACTCCGAGTGGCGGACGATCTCGGACAGGCGAGCAGCAGACCAGAAATGGCCATCGAGATAGGCGCGGCGGTTGCGCGGCAGGACGAAGTCGGCATATGTCGTTTCCCAGCCGACGATGCCGAGCTCTCGGAGTCTCGGGACGTCTTCAGTCCGCGCCGGTCGGATGATCAACGGGCCTCCTGTCTCTCGCAGCACACCCGCTGCGACACTGTGCTATTGTCGCAGACGCATTCTGTGGCGGGTTTCTGGAGGATGACGTGGACGACGCTGCGCCTGGACAGTTGCTCATGCACGCGACCCAACCATGTCGACATAACAGCAAGCGCATTGACGTGTCTGCCAGAGTGGCGGCAGGGTGAGCGATCGCGCCGTATCGCCGCCTCCAGTTGCCATTGCCGCCGGCAGCATCTCGCTGGCAGCCGTGCTGGGCTGGATTACCTACGACTTTGCGAACACCATATTCTCGCTGAACGTCGTCTCGCGGTACTTCGGGCCGTGGATCCTTGACCGTGGGGCGAGCGATCTGACGCTCGGCGCGGTCATCGCTTTTTCGGGCCTCATCGTCGCGCTGGTGTCGCCACTGCTGGGTGCAGTCTCCGACCAGCTGGGGCGGCGCATGCCGCTGCTGATCGGCTGCACCCTGGCCTGTGTCGCAGCGACGGTAGGGCTTGGTCTGGTTGGCTCAGTCTGGTCGGCGTTGCTCCTCTTTGCGCTGGCGAACGTCGCCTATCAGGCCGGGCTGATCGTCTACGATGCGCTGCTGCCGGTCGTCAGTCGGACGGAGAATCGCGGACGAATCAGCGGATTCGGCGTCGGTGCCGGCTATCTCGGTGCCGTCATCGGGCTGTACCTCGTCCAGCCATTCGCTGGGGAAGGTGATGAGCGCCAGGGCGCGTTCATCCCGACGGCAATGCTCTTTCTGCTCTTCGCGCTGCCCGCCTTCTTCTTTATTCGGGAACGTGGCGCGCGGCGGGGACGCGTGGTGTGGAGCGCGGCTCGCGGTGTGTTTCGGCAGCTCCGCAAGACGGTCGATCACGCTGGTCGCTATCCGGATCTGCGGCGATTTATCCTGTCGCGCTTTCTCTACGCCGACGCGATGAACACGATCATCGTCGTGATGGCAATCTATGCCGAGCGTGCGGTTGGGATGAGCGATGCTGGCATCGACTCTCTGCTGGCGCTCTCGATTGTCTTTGCGGTCTTCGGTGGTTTCGGAGCCGGTTTCTTTGTCGAACGCTGGGGGCCGCGTCGCGTGCTCGGCGTGGTGCTGATCGGCTGGCTGGTGACGCTCGGGCTGGCGATGGTGATGACCAGCGTCACCCTGTTCTACGGCATCGGGCCGATGATCGGCATCCTGCTCGGCGCGACCTGGACATCGGATCGTGTTGTGCTGACGCGCCTGGCCCCGGCAGAGCACATCGGCGAGTTCTTCGGGCTCTACGGCCTGGCCGGCAAGCTGGCCGGAGTCGTCGGCCCGCTCGTCTGGGCAGCAACGGTTGAGGTCGCCCGCTACGCCGGGATGGGCCACAGCGCCTATCGGGTGGCGGTTGGTGTGCTGATGCTCGCCATTCTGCTGGGATACCTCGGTCTGCGGCCTGTCCGGGACGACAGAGCGGTCGCGACAATCGGCGCGTAGATCTGCAGATGCATACCTGCGCCGTGCGTCTGTGAGGTCGCCGCGATATGCCCCGGTGTGGTATGTCATTATGCGCAGTTACGCAGGCGATGTTGGTCCTGTTGATACAGGCAGCCAAATTGCGGCGGAGTGCGTATAGTGAGACAAAGCCCACCTCGTGGGGGTTGATGGGCTGTTCGTCTCAGTCTGACGTATCGACGTATATCTGCAGATCCCTGCTTCGCTCGGTGGTGGTGGAATACGTCGTGCGAAAGTCGAGCGACCGGGTATTTCGTGCAGTGCAGCATGGCTACCTGACGCACAAAGGAGGTGGTTCGTCGCTCAAATGACGCCGCTGCGCCCGTGACATGGCGCAGTTTATTCGCCACGCTCTCGGGGGGCGTGGCACCCGCGAATTTCAGCCGACAACATGCGATTGTCTGACCGACGCTACATTGCAAGGCGTCCTGAGATGTCACGTTGCCGGAAGTAATGCGGGGGAATTCCGCTCGTGATGGCGAGTGCCATTGCGACCTGTGTGTTCCATTGGATGGAGGAGTGTTTTGCAACACATGCCCAAATGGCTGCGCTACGCCGGGCTCCTCATGCTCATCGCGCTGGTCATGCCGCTGATTATGGCCTGCGGCGGCGACGATGGGGATGATGCAACGTCGACGACGGAAACTGTCGCGACTGAGCCGGCTGCAGCTGCAACCGAACCTGCCGAAGAGGCGACTGAGCCACCGGCCGAGGCCACTGAGCCAGAGACCGAGGCGTCTCCGGAAGCTACTGAAGAGACTGTGGCTTCACCGGAAGCCACCAGCCCGACCGGCACCGGCACCGGCCGTGTTGAAGGCGGCGATCTGACCTTCGGACAGACCCTTGAGGCAGTTAGCAGCGAGGGCGGCACCGTTATCGAAGGTTCGATCTCGGACATCTCGTCGGTCATGCCGATCGTTATCGACGACGATGCCTCGGGCGATTTCGCGTCGCTGATCTTCGAGAGCATGATCACGATCAACCCGTTCACCCTGGAGCCGGTCGGCGCGCTGGCCGAGGCCTGGGAGTCGAACGAGACGCTGGATGTCTGGACACTCTATCTGCGTGATGGCGTGACCTGGCAGGACGGCGAGCCATTCACCGCCAACGATGTCAAGTTCACCTACGAGCTGCACATGAACCCGGATTCGGGCTCCAGCTACACGTCGGACATCTCGAGCAAGATCGCCAGCATCGATGTTGTCGATGACCTGACCGTGCAGTTCAACCTGAACCAGCCGCTGGTCGACTTCCTGGCCGACCTCGGCGTCTACGCGATCATCCCGGAGCACGTCTGGGCTGACACCGCCGCTGCCGATGTGAAGTCGGATGGTGGCGCAACTGGCCAGGATCCGTCTCGCGTTGTTGGACCCGGTCCGTTCATGTTCAAGGAATGGATCACCGGCGATCACGCGACTGCGGTCCGCTACGATGACTACTGGGGCGGCGCTGCCGCGCTGGACGAGTACATCTACAAGGTCGTTCCCGACCAGGCCGCCGGCGCGCAGCAGCTGAAGACTGGTGAGATTGACTTCTTCCAGGGCTTGCCGCCGTCGTCGACCACGGAGTTTGAGGGCACCGACGTCGACGTTGTCGCCGCCGATCGCCTCAGCTTCACCTTCTTCGGTTACAACATGGACCCGGCGCGCGATAACGTCTTCCAGGACGTCGCAGTTCGCCAGGCGCTCATCTACGCCCTCGACCGCGAGGCGATGGTGGATGAGATTCAGTATGGCTACGCACAGGTTGCCATCGGTACCATGCCGCCGCTGTCCTGGGCCTATAACCCGGATGGCATCGACCTGCAGTTCCCGTACGATGTCGACAAGGCCAACCAGCTCCTCGATGAGGCCGGCTGGGCGCTTGGCTCGGATGGTGTCCGCGCCAAGGACGGCAAGAAGCTCGAGTTCACGATGTACACCAACGCGGGCAACAACGTTCGCGAGCAGTACCTCGTGGCTGCCCAGGAATACTGGAACGAGATCGGCGTCAAGATGACCCCGCAGCTTGAGCCATTCCCTGAGCTGGTCGACCGCGTCACCGAGACGCACGACTTCGACATCTTCCTCCTCGGCTTCGGCTGGAGCGCCACGCCGGATCAGTCGGCGATGTTCTCCACCGATGCCTACAACGGTGGCTTCAACTTCGGCATGTACTCCAACCCTGAAGTTGATGATCTTCTGGCGCAGGCGCTGTCGGAGCCGGATCAGGACAAGCGCATCGAGCTCTACACCCAGATGCAGAATCTGGTGCTGGCCGATGCTCCGGTCGCGATCCTCGACTTCCCGCAGATGCCAACTGGTGTCAACCAGCGGCTCCACAACGTGTTCCCCAGTGACATCAACGTCTACTGGAGCGTGAACCAGTGGTGGGTCGAGCAGTAGACCCCACGTCGGATCGACTCGGGAGGCGGGCGTTGTCCCGCCTCCCACGAGTCAGCGAGATGTGAGTACGGCGGGACGGGCGAAAGCTCGTCCCATCGTGCATCTTGCGCAGTTCACAGGCTGATTTACCATTGTGAACATGGCACTCGGTACGGAACGGGGAACTGCCGGACGGCTGCTGCAAGGGTGAACCGCGGATTCGGGTTGTTCTTGCAGCAGCTGTAGGCAAGTGAATGCATCACCCTGGGTGTGCTTTGACCGTTGGCGTACGGCTTAGGGGAAAGGGCCGGCCGATGGGGCGATTCATCATCAGACGACTTCTCCAGACGATCCCACTCATCATCGGGATCACCATCATCACGTTCGCGATCGCGAACCTTGTCCCAGGAAGCCCTGTGACCGGGCTCGAGTTCAACCCACGCGCACGACCCGAAGACATCGCCCGCATTAAGGAGAGCCTGGGCCTCAACGACCCGCTCTACCAGCGCTACTTTGTCTGGGCTGGCAACGTGCTGCGCGGCGATCTGGGACTGTCGCTCAAGAACTATCGACCAGTTCGGCAGCAGATCATGGAGAAGGTTTGCCGAACACGCTGCTACTGACCGGAACGGCGCTCCTGCTGTCGCTGATCATCTCGATACCAATCGGAGTGTATTCGGCAGTCAAACGCAATTCAGCATTTGATAATGTGGCAACGGCCGGCGCGGTCGCAGGGTTCTCGATGCCGACATTCTGGCTCGGCATCATGCTCATCATTGTCTTCGCCGTGAAGTTCAGAGAGTGGGGCCTGCCGTCGTTCCCGGCAGGTGGCGCATATGACTTACGCGGCGGTGGTGGGTTCTGGGACCGCATTCATCACCTGATCTTGCCAGCCTTCGCGCTGGCGTTTGTGCAGACCGCTGCCTGGACACGCTACATCCGCTCACAGATGCTGGAAGTGCTCAGCCAGGATTACATGCGGACTGCCACGGCGAAGGGTCTGCATCAGAAGGCAGTCATCTTCCGCCACGGTCTGCGCAACGCGGTGTTGCCGCTGGTGACCTTGCTGGGTATTGCCATCCCCGACCTGTTTGGCGGCGCGCTGATTCTCGAAACGGTATTCAACTGGCCCGGTATGGGTTTGCTCGCCTACAACTCGGCGCTTGGCAAGGACTACCCGATGATCATGGGAATCACCCTGTTCGCCGGAACGCTCGTCATCCTTGGCAACCTGATCGCCGACGTCTGCTACGGCATGCTCGACCCGCGGATTCGATTGGAGTAGTGCGTGATGGCTTCTCCGAATCGATTCTGCTTGCGACAAAAGGAGTAGACGAGTGAGCTCGGTCGAATCCACTCCGGACACCACAACAAGCGGGGCCACGGCGGCGTCTCGCTCGACATTCGAATCAGTTGGCAAGCCGCGTACCTATCTCGGCATGGCCTGGCGGCGCTTTCGCCATAACAGGATGGCGATGGTTGGGCTGCTGTTCGTTATCCTGATGATCCTCATTGCGCTGGCCGCGCCGCTGGTCGCCAAGCACATCACCGGGCATACGCCGAACGCCCAGAATCTGCGCTTGAAGTTCTCGGGCCTGAATGAAAATGGCTTCCTGCTCGGTTCCGACAACCTTGGGCGCGATACCGCCACGCGCCTGGTCTACGGCGCGCGCGTCAGCCTGGCCGTCGCCGGCCTGGCGATGCTCTTTGCGATCACGATTGGCGCAGTCGTGGGCGTCGTTGCCGGCTACTATGGCGGCCTGACTGACACGCTGCTGATGCGTTTCGTCGATATGATGCTGTCGATCCCGACGCTGTTCCTGCTGCTGCTGGTCGCGTCGATGTTCTCACTCAGCCCGGTCATGCTGGCACTCGTCATTGCGGCTGTGTCGTGGGTGACGTTGTCGCGACTTATTCGTGGCGAGGTGATGTCGGTCAAGGGTCGCGATTACATCGAGGCGGCGCGCGTCGTTGGTGTTGGCGACCGCCGGATCATGTGGCGGCACATTCTGCCGAATGTCCTGCCGGTCGTGATCGTCTGGGCATCGCCGACGGTCCCGGCACTAATCCCCGTCGAGGCGTCGCTGTCCTACCTTGGTCTCGGTGTTCAGCCGCCGACGGCCTCGTGGGGCAACATGCTCTCGCAGGCGCAACTCTCCTACACGCAGTCGATCCTGGTTGTCTTCCTGCCCGGTCTGGCGATCTACCTCACCGTCTTCGCCATCAACCTGGTTGGTAACGGCCTGCGGGATGCGCTGGACCCGCGCCTGACGGACTGACATTCCACGCACGGAAAGCGACAGGGTGGTAACTACGCCACCCTGTCGTTGTGTCTCAGGTCAGATTCGCGCGCCAGGCCGACCAGTTCCACGAGCCGAGGTGGACGACCCGACTGGTGCCGTAGTCGACGACCTCCAGGTGGTTCGCCTGCGTGTGCTTTGGTAGTCCCCGTGTCGCCTGCCAGGTGTCGCCGTTGTCGCGGCTGAACCAGGCACCGCCCCGCCCAGCCAGAAGCAGCACGACCGGATCGCGTGCGGGGTCGATCGCGATCGCCTCATTCGTCGTGCCGGCTGGTCCGTTGACGACTTCCCAGTTGAGCAAATTGGTCGAGCGTAGCAAGCGTTGCCCGGCGAAGCAGAAGCCCAACCCACCGCCGGCCAGCACAATGCGCCGGATGTAGACGTTGCCCAGGCCGGCTGGTAGCGGCAGCTCGTCGACGGTGCCGGTCGCCACGTCCAGGCGGTACAGGTGCGGCCCGGTGGTGCTGACGATGATCCAGCGACCGTCGGTCGTCGCGATGCCGCCAATGTCGAACGGTACGGTGCCGAGCTTCTTCCAGTAGAAGCGTTCGTTGGCCGGGTTGGTCGCCGATCCTTTATCGAACATGCCGTAAACGTCGCCGGTAGCCGGATCGTCTCCGGCGATTGCGATCAGATTCGTGGTGCCGGGGTCTTTCAGTTCGGCCACGGCACGCGCGCGATGATCGGTATGTACTTGGCTGCCGGCCGGATAGCCGGGTGGCTCGAGGGGACCGGATCGCTGGAACTTTGGTGCCGCCGTCCCAGCGCGACCACTTCAGGTCGACATCATCGTGTTGCCGCCGCGCAGCACAACGTCGGGCGTGACGAAGCATGGAAGCCGTCCCCGCCATCGAACAGCTCGCGCCATGGTTCGCCATCGCCGCTCAGGTACATCGTGCCGTTATCCTGCGTCGCCCCGACAAGAACACCCGGGTATGCGGAACTGGCGCTCAGTGCAGGCGCAGCCGGTGAACCACGGCCATCGAACATCAACGTCGGGAAGCGTTGATTGAACGTTGTATCCCAGGTGCTGCCGGTATCCCGACTGACGAAGATGCCGCCGTCGCTGCCGACCAGGACTGTCTGGTTGGCGCTGTCAAACCGGTCGAAGGCGATACTGAGGCAATCGGCGTGGAACGTGTTGTCGACGACGCCCGGCCAGCGCGTTGCATCCCACGTTTGCGCAGCATCGGTCGAGCCGAGCAAGCCACTGCGCCGAGCGGCCAGCAACACCAGATCGCGGTTGGTCGGATGCGCAGCGACCTTCATGTTGCGCTCGGCCTGATAGCCCATGTCGATCGTGCCACCCAGACCCGGTGGCTTGAAGTAGACCAGCCCTGCATCGGTGTAGGGGATCGACCAGGTTCTCCCGCCGTCGTCCGAGCGCATGACTGCCAGCCAGGTATTGTCCGTGCCGTCCTCGACCGCCGCATAGACCCGCGAGCGATCGCCCGCGCAGGACGAGAGCGCCCCGTTCGCCATGCGTGTGACGACGGTCGTCAGCCGCGTGTCGGCCGGCGGTCCGCTCGTGCCCGGCGTTGTCGTCGTCCATTGCAGCCCGCCAGCAGTCCACGATCCCACAAAGAACGCCCCACCCGGCGACCCGGCGCGGTAACAGACGATCCCGTCGTTTGGTCCTTCGCACAGCGCCAACATGTTGCCGGTCGTCACCAGCGGATCGGTCGCCCAGGTATAGCCAGTGCCGGCCGTGCCCGGAATCGTCGACCACCAGACGCCGGAGTTGGTCGCGACGACGATCAGATTGCGCCCTCGCAGGATCAGGATGTCGTTAATCGCCGCCCCAGGATGCACGAGCCCTGTCCCCGGGAGATCGTTCACCCGCCTCCACGTCAGCAGCGGCAGCGTCGCGGTTGGGTCTGATTCCATCATCCCGTTCGCCGTGCCGCAGAAGAAGTGATGGTCGCCGCGGGTGCCGTGAGTAAGGCTGCGGACATGCGCTTCGCTCCATTCGAGGCTGAGCGGGAACGACGGCCCGCCGGACTGGACAGTCCAGAGGCCGCTTTCCTCGGTCCCGACGAGCAGTCGACTTCCCGGCGTTGGCCCCAATGACGCGACTGCCTGGACCCGCCCACCCATAAAGTAGCCCCCACCGACTTCGAGACCGCCATCGGTCGGTCGGGTCCAGCGTAGCTCCAGCCCATTCTGGACATAGACAGTGTCGGCGTTGCGTTGCTGGCCGCAGAGCCGCGCAGTGACATCCACGCGCTGCTCGACCCGCAAAGGATCCTTGACGGCGATACGTGCGACTTGTGCCGCTACCCACACCTCACCGGAGATCCGACCATTGACCTTTACCGTCACCAGAGCACCCGGTGTGATGTCAACAACGGTCACCGAGCGATCGGCGTCGATCGGCGTCTCGACGCGGAAGCGCCGCAGATCGACTTCGTTGTCGACCTCACCTTCGGCGCTCCCGGCCGCGCAGCCGCCAATCTCGGCGCGGATGCGGTCCTGCTCACCGCTGTGTAGTGGGTGCAGCAGCGGAGGGAAGACCGGTACGTCGACGATTGGTCCGGTCGCCCACGCGTGACCGATGCGGCCCTGCAACTGCCGCGAATAGACCTGCACGAATGAGCCGTCGGCCACGCCCGACACGCGAACGACGCCTGCGCAGGCGATGAGCGGCTCTGGGAACGTCGGCTCGATATCTGTGGCTGGTTGCGTGACAATCGCCGGAACTGCCGAGGCTGGCCCATAGACATCGCAGAGACCCTGCACGAGGCTGAGTCGTTGACCGGCCGTGAGCGTCAGCCCCGCCAGATCGATGTCCTCCGTCTCAGCGCCGGCTTCAAAGACGAGGAGCTCTGTCGCGCCCGATGTGAGCTTGACCGTCGCCGACGGCACCAGCCCGTGGGCGGTGATCCTGAACGATCCGGGGCACGGCTGGCTACCGAACCACGGTGCTGGAGGCGGCCCGGGATCGACCGTCGCCTCGACGCGTTCGCTCGGCTGCGATTCGCATTCGCGACCAGACATCTCCTGCCAGAACGACACTACCTCGTTGCCATGCATCGGTGGGTCGATCCGTCCGAACAACTCCTTGTCGGTGATTTCCCAGGTGTAGGTGCCGTCGCTGCGCTCCAATGAAAGTGTCGCGCCGACTTGGAGATTGCTGAAGTGGAGCACGCGCATGCACGCGAATAGTGGTGCAACAGCAGGTGTCGGCAGCTCGTTGTTCGGTCCGCGCTGCACCGACTCGGCCGGCAGCGACTCAACCGGTGGGGACGCCACTCCGCCGCAGGCATCGGCGATCGCGACAAGAACTTCACCCAGATAGACAGTCCGGTTCAGATGCACGACCGCGCGTGTGCCGGCGGCCGTCTCTTTCCCGAGGAATGCGCCGTTTGGCTCGGTGATGGAGACTGTTGCGCCCGGCGCGAGGCGATCCACCACCGCGATATCGGTGCAGGCGACCAGTGGGCCGGCAAACTGTGGACGCTCCGACGAGCGGTCCTGAACGGTGGCGGGAATGCTCGATACGGCACTGACATCGTTTCGGCGCTGCTGCCGCGCACGGACGAGTTGGCCCGGCTGTAATGCAACTCCAGGGTTGAGTGGGAACCACTGATCGGGCCAGTCGACCTGCCCGCCGCCGACGGGATTGGGATTCCCATCGACGAGTAGATCGACCCGTGCACCAAGGACTTGTCCGGTTACGCGGACATTGGTGCTACAGACAGACAGCTCGCCAATAATGACGGGAGACATGAGGGCCATGCTGCCTCCTCCTGTATGTTGAGATGTATGACCCAGACAGCGTGACACCTATTGGCCCGCATGTCTACTGCCCGGCATCGACGTTCTGCGCCACGGAAATCGGGTGGTACCATCTTGCGTTGGGCGTAGATGGGATGGCGACGATGGGATCGCCCTACTGCGTCGGTCATGGCCCGAAGGAGTGCGGTGGTGCAACGACAAGGTGGCGGACCGGGCCGCATGTCTTTCGAGCCTGGGGCGGGTCGCGCGCTCATGCGCTCCCTGGGCTACCTGCGGCGCTACCGGCTCGACGCGCTCGGCGCGTTCGTCGCCCTCATTGTCGTGTCGCTCGCGAACCTGGCCGTCCCTCAGGCTCTACGCATCGCCGTCGATCGCGGTGTCGAGCATAGCGACAGCACAATCGTGGTGCTGGCCGCGCTCGCGCTAGTTGGCCTGGCAATCGTCCGCGGACTCGGCTCATTCCTGCAGGGCTATCTCTCCGAACGCGCGTCACAGGGCGTCGCCTACGATCTCCGCGAAGCGCTCTTTGCTCGCATCGAGCGGCTGTCGTTCGCCTATTTCGACCGCGTCGAGGCCGGTCAGCTCATTAGCCGGATCACCAACGACGTTGAGCAGATCCGGCAATTCGCCGGAGCGGGCGTCATCCAGATTGCTTCCGCGCTGCTGATGCTGCTCGGAACAACGACGCTGCTGCTGCTGATCAACTGGCGGCTGGCGCTTATCGCGCTGGCGGCCATTCCGATCATCCTGCTTGTCCTGCTGCACTTTGTCCGTTCCGTCTTCTCGGTCTTCGGGAAGCTGCAGGCAGCCATTGGGAAGCTCAACGCCGTCCTGCAGGAAGACCTCGTCGGCATGCGCGTGATCCGCGTCTTCGGACAGGAGCGCCGCGAGGAGCAGCGCTACGCCACCGCGAACCGCGATCTGCTGGGGCGTAACGTCGAGGCGCTCAACGCATTCGGCAACAACTTTCCGCTCATCTTTCTGACGGCGAACCTCGGCATGCTGGCCGTCGTCTGGTACGGCGGGCGCGAAGTGATCGGCGGCAGCCTGACCGTTGGCGAGCTGATCGCGTTCACGGCATATCTCAACTATCTGCTCTTTCCGATCCTGACCATTGGATTCCAGATGGCGACGATCTCGCGTGCGCAGGCTTCAGCACTGCGTGTCTTCGACGTGCTCGACGAGCCGGACGACCTCGCCGAGCGTCCGGATGCGCGTGTCCTGCCGCAGATTGCGGGTCGCATCGAGTTCCGTGGCGTCCACTTTCGCTATCCGGGTGCTGAGCAGGAAACGCTCAGTGGCATCGACCTGACGATCGAGCCGGGCCAGACCGCCGCGATCATCGGCACGACCGGCTCCGGTAAGAGCAGCCTGGTCAGCCTCATCTCGCGCTTCTACGACGTCAGCGCCGGGGCCGTCCTGATCGACGGCAACGATGTGCGTGAGGTGACACTCGCCAGCCTGCGCGGCCAGATCGGTATCGTCATGCAGGAGACACTGCTGTTCTCCGGGACGATCCGCGACAACATCGCCTATGGCCGCCCAGACGCATCCGACGCTGAGATTGAGTCTGCCGCTCACGCCGCCCAGGCCGCCGAGTTCATCGACGAGCTGGAGGACGGCTACAACACTGTCGTTGGGGAGCGCGGGCTGGGCCTGTCCGGCGGGCAACGCCAGCGCATCGCCATCGCCCGCGCGCTGCTCGTTGATCCGCGCATCCTCATCCTCGATGACAGCACGTCGTCCGTCGATACGCGCACCGAGGCCGCGATTCAGGACGCGCTCGATCGCCTGATGCGTGCCGGAGGGCGAACCGTCGTTGTCATCGCCCAGCGTATCAGCACCGTGCGCGACGCCGACCTGATCGTCGTTCTCGATGGCGGCAGGATCGTCGCCCGTGGCACGCACGCCGAGCTGCTGGAGGATAGCCCGATCTACAACGAGATCATCCAGTCGCAGCTCATCGACGACCGCCAGATAGCATCGCCAGTGGCCGGAGGTGGCCAGTGAGGCCAGGGCTCGAATCATTCGCGGATCACGAAAATGCAGCCGACCAGCGCGCAGTAGCCCGCCGCCTGATTGGCGAGATGCGGCCGTTTTTCCGCCAGTGGTTGTTGGTGCTGCTGCTAGTTCTGATGAGCGCGGTCGCGCAGGCCGGTGACCCGTGGCTGATCGGCCGGGCGGTCGACGATGCCATGCTCACCGGCGACAGCCGCAAGCTGGCGCTGCTGATGCTCCCGCTGCTCGGACTCTACCTCCTGGGCGCGCTGGCCATGCGCGGCCAAATCCGCGTCGTTGGCGTCATCGGGCAATCGTTGCTGGCTGACCTGCGCGAGCGACTGTTCAGCCGCTTCCTGCGCGCGCCGCTGCGCTTCTTCGATCGGCAGCCGACTGGCGACCTGATGAGCCGCGTCATCAACGATGTTGAGACGCTCAATCAGTTCTTCTCGCAGATCCTGTCACAGACGATAGGCTCGCTCTTCGCGCTCACCGGCGTCATCATCGCGATGCTGCTGCTCGATGTCCGCCTCGCGCTCGTCAGCTTCGCCGTCATCCCGATCATGCTGCTGACGACATCCTACTTCGGTCGCCGTGCCCGCGTCGTCTATCGCAAGGCGCGCGAGACGACCGGAGATGTGACAGCAGGCTTGCAGGAGGAGATTGCCGGTGTTCGCGAGGCGCAGGCGTTCAACCGCACCGACCAGAACATCAGCCGCTTCCGCGCCCGTAACGCTGCGAATCGCGATGCCAACGTCCAGGCGGTCGGCGTGTCATCAGCGTTCGCCCCGGCCATCGACGTACTCTCGACGATCGCGACCGCCGTCGTCATTGCCTACGGCGGCTATCAGGTCGTGCAGGGCAATCTCAAGATCGGCGTCCTGACGTCGTTTGTGCTCTACGTGCAGCAGTTCTTCCGACCGCTGCAGATGCTCTCCACGATGTACGCACAGGTGCAGGCCGGATTGGCCGGCGCCGAGCGTATCTACGTCATGACCGATGAGCCGATGGAGCCGGCCGATATGTCGACTGCCACACGCCTGGACGACATGCGCGGCGAGATTGAGTTCCGCAATGTCCGCTTCGCCTACGAACCTGGCCACGATGTCCTGCGCAATGTCAGCTTCACCGTCGCGCCAGGCCAGACATTGGCGCTGGTCGGCAAAACGGGTGCAGGTAAGACGACGATCGCCAATCTGATCCCACGCTTCTACGACGTGGACGACGGCGCGGTGCGGATCGACGGTCACGATGTCCGCGAGATCACCCGCGATAGCCTGCGCGCCGGTGTAGCAGTCGTCCTCCAGGAGCTGTTCCTGTTTGCCGGTTCTGTTGCCGACAACATTGCCTGGGCGGACGACCTCGACGCGATCTCGTGCGGACATCGAAGCTGCCGCCGAAGCTACCGGCGCGGCGCGGTTCATCACGGCACTCCCAGAGGGCTACGACACGCAACTCGGCGAGGGTGGCGGCAGCATCAGTCACGGCCAGCGTCAACTGCCGACCTTCGCGCGCGCGATCCTGTCCGACCCGCGCATCCTCATCCTCGACGAGGCGACCAGCAACGTCGACACACGCACCGAGCGCCTGATTCAGCAGGCGCTGGCGACACTCATGGCCGGACGCACCAGCATCGTCATCGCCCACCGCCTCAGCACAATCCGCACAGCCGATCTCATCCTCGTCATCGACAACGGCCAGATCATCGAACGTGGCAGCCACGCCGAGCTGCTCACCGCCGACGGCGCATACGCCGCCCTCTACCGCCAGCAATTCCGCGACGAGGAAGCCGCCGAGGTGGCGGCGGACTGAGGCGGCCCTCACGCCTCTCGCCCCCTCTCCCAACGTTGGGAGAGGGGTGCCGGACGATGAGGTTAGGTGCCGTTTTGAATTGGTAGCCAAACGCGCCAGATACAGGACACCCCTCTCCCAACGCGGGGAGAGGGGTGTTGAAGTGCGAAGCATGCGATGTCAATAGCCAAACGGCAGCCAAACACGCCAGTTACAGGACACCCCCTCCCTTCGAAGGGGAGGGGGTGGGGGGTGGGGTTCCTACGCCGACTGCACCCTCCGATACAGCATCACCGACACTGGCAGGCAGACGGCGGTGATGGCGGCGCACCAGGCGAGGGCTTGCCAGCCGGCGCTGCCGATGGGCTGGTCGATCAGCAGGCCGCGAATGGTCGTGACGATGACGGTTACGGGCTGATGGCGCACGATCGGCTGTAGCCATGACGGCATCGATTCGATCGGCACGAACGCGCTGCTGGCGAACGACAACGGCAGCAGGACGACGAACGCCATCATCTGCACCGCCTCGGGATCGCGGATCAGTAGCGCCACAACGGTCCCGATCCACGACACGGCCACGCCAGCCAGGAGCAACATGCCGACTGCGCCGACCCACTCCAGTGGGCCAGCCGTCGGGCGGAATCCGACTAGCAGACCCATTGCGACCATGACGACGATTGCCAGCAGGTTACGAACGATGTCCGACAGGATCGGTCCTGCCAGGACGGCGACCGGGCTCATCGGCAATGTGCGGAAGCGGTCGATGATGCCGCGCTTCAGGTCGGTTGCCAGACCCATCGCGCCGGTCATGCCCTCCATCACGATCGTCTGGACGAAGATACCGGCCATCAGAAAGTCGACGTAGGAGATGCCGGGCACGTTGATCGCGCCACCGAGGCAATAGACGAACAGCAGGATGAACATGATTGGCTGGAGCGTCGCCGAGAAGAGCTGCTCGGGTGTCTGCGGGATGTGCAGGATGTGCCGTCGTGCGATGACGAGTGTGTCGGCAATAGCCCAGTAGAGCTTGCTGTGGCTTGGTATCTGTGCTGTGGCGGAGATGGCAGGGGCGGTTGCACTCATGCGGCGGCCTCCGAGTTGGTCTTGTCATCATCGTCGTTCGTGGTCACCTCGCCGGTGAGGGCCAGGAAGACGTCGTCGAGCGTTGGACGGCGGAGATGGATGTTATCGACCTCAATGCTGAGTTCATCCAGATCACGGACGAGTGACTGGATCAGGCCCGGACGTGTGACGATCGCGAGACTGACGAGCCGTCGTGGCAGGTCGACGTGCGCAGTGCCACTGCCGTAGCTCTCGACGATGCGGGCAACTGCGCCGATATCGGAGGATTCGGCGACCGTGACGTCCAGGCGGCTGTTGCTGACCTGATCCTTCAGCTCATCAGCCGAACCGCTGGCGATGACCTGACCGCGGTCGATGACGATGATGTTGTCGGCCAGCTGATCGGCCTCGTCGAGGTACTGCGTCGTCAGGAGCACCGTGCCGCCCTTGTCCGTCTGCTCGCGGATGATGCCCCACAACTCCAGACGGCTACGCGGATCGAGCCCGGTCGTCGGCTCGTCGAGGAACAGGACCGGGGCGTTTGGGATCAGGCTGGCGGCGAGGTCGAGGCGTCGCCGCATGCCGCCGGAGTAGGTCTTGACCGGTCGGTCGGCGGCATCAACGAGGTCGAATCGCTCAAGCAGTTCGTCGGCACGACGGTGGGCTTCCTGGCGCGGCAGGTGGAAGAGGCGTCCGACCATCGTCAGGTTCTCGCGACCGGAGATCAGCTCATCGACCGAGGCGTATTGCCCGGCCAGGCCGATCCGACGGCGGACGGTATCGGGATCATGCAGGACATCGACACCGGCGACGAACGCTTCGCCCGCGTCGGGCCGCAGTAGTGTCGTGAGGATGCGGACGGTTGTCGTCTTGCCTGCGCCGTTAGGGCCGAGAATGCCGAGGATCGTGCCCTGCTCGGCGGAAAGGTTGACACCATCGAGCGCGCGCGTTGAGCCGAAGCGCTTGGTCAGTTCGCGGGCAACGATGGCGGGGGCGTGGCTGGGCATCACTGGGTCCTTTCGTGCCGGTTCGGTCGGGCCGGCATGCTACAATGCTAACTAACCGGACGGTAAGAACTAACTGACCGGTAAGTAAGTTAGTACGAGGTGGCAATCTTGTCAAGCCCTTCTGCAGATGGTGTTGCGGTTCCACCGCGCGGCGCTGCCCGGGAGCGGATCATCGCCGAAGCGCGCGAACAGTTCCTGGCGCGTGGTTTTGCGGATGTTTCAATGCAGCAGATCGCTGACGCGTCCGGCATTACCAAGGCGGCGCTGTATTACCATTTCCGCAGCAAGGAAGACCTGTTTGCCGAAATCATCCGGCGTGCGGTCAATGAATTCTGGGGCGGCTTGATCGCCTGCACCGAGCAGGAAGGGCCATTGCGCGATACGTTGCTACACATAACCGCATTCGCGGAAACGATGGCGACCGATCGCGTGCCCTGGCTTATCCTCAATGATGTTGAGCGATATCTGTCGGCCGACGTACGCAACGCCATTTTCACCGAACATCCCGAGCCGGACGTCGCCCTGGCGAATCTGCTGGAACGCTCTATTGCGTCTGGACAGATACGTCCGGTCAATGTTGGCCTCGCGTCACGGTTGCTCACCGCAATGCTGCTGGGTCTGTTCCACAACCACCATCAACACGTTCAGCCGCATCCCGGCGATGCTGAGCAGATGGTTGACCTGTTCCTTCTTGGTGTCCTGCCGCGAGAGTAGGCGAGCGCGGTAGCGCATGGCTCAGCAACTGCATCGTCGTTGCTGTCGCGAATGGAGACCGTGGTGAGCGCGCGCTTCTACAAGACCGCATATCGCTTCGGTTTCACCCCCTGGGAGCGACTCGAAACGCTGCCGGCGGCGCAGCAGGCGCTTGCCATGCTGGATCGTGTCGAGCGCGAGCGGCAGCCTCCCCACGGCGCGGCGCTGGATATCGGCAGCGGCACCGGCGTCTGGTCTGTGCAGCTGGCGCAGCGAGGCTGGCAGGTGACCGGGATCGAGCTTGTCGCACGCGGCGTGAAGGCGGCACAGCGTCGGGCGGCTGAGGTCGGTGTCGAGGCGCGCTTCATACAAGGCGACATAACCAAGTCATCAACCGAAGATCTCGGTCTTGGTCGTGGATATCGACTGATCCTCGATTTCGGGACAATCCACGGTCTTGACGCCGATGCGCGCGTTGCCGCTGCTCAGCTGATCGATGCCGTTGCTGCGCCCAACGCGACGATCCTGATGTACGCACTGTCGCCGCGCAGCCGTGGGATGTTGCCGGATGGCATGGATCGCCGTGAGATCGAGACGCTCTACCCAGCCTGGACGGTGGTAGAGGAGTTGGCGTTCGATACTGCCGGTTTGCCGGACTCGGCTCGCCGCGATGATCCGCACTGGTTCCGGCTCGATCGGCGGGGTTGAACGGACCGCACGAGAGCCGCGCGGCCCATTCGGATTGGGCTAGTGGAACAGCGTGATGCCGGTCACTTCGCGAACACGCTCCATCTTCGGTGTCGCGATTTCGCGTGCGCGCTCGGTGCCACGATCGAGGATACGCAGCAGCTCGCCCGGATCGGCAGCCAGCTCGGCCAGTCGCTGCTGGATCGGCTCCATGTGGCTGACGACGACATCAGCCAGATCCTTCTTGAACGTCCCGTAGCCGGCCCCGGCATAGCGCTCCTCCAGCGCCGCGATCGGCTCGTCGCTGAACTGCGAGTAGATCGTCAGCAGGTTGGTGATAGCGGGCTTGTCCTCGCGATAGACGATTTCCGAACCTGAGTCGGTCACAGCGCGCATGATCTTCTTGCGGATCTCGCTCGGTGTGTCCTGGAAGGCGATGTACGAGCCGGGCGCTCCCGACTTGCTCATCTTCCTGGTCGGATCGTCCAGGCTCATGATCCGGGCACCCTCAGCCTGAATATCCGCCTCGGGAATGACGAACGTCTCGCCGAACTTGGCATTGAAGCGCTCGGCAACGTCACGGGTCAGCTCCAGATGCTGGCGCTGATCCTCGCCGACCGGCACCGAGTTGGTGTCGTAGAGCAGGATGTCGGCGGCCATCAGCACCGGATAGAAGAACAGGCCGGCACCGGCGCGCTCGTCGCCGCGTCCCTTGTCCTTGAACTGCGTCATCCGATTCAGCTCGCCGAACATCGTCTGTGCTCGCCAGCACCCAGGTCAGCTCGGTGTGCTCCGGCACATCGCCTTGCGCAGGCTGGGATCGCCTTCTCCGGGTCGATGCCGCAGGCGATCAGGACGGCGGCCAGATCCAGCGTGCGCTGGCGCAGGTCCGGCGCGTCGTACACCTGGGTCATCGCGTGCAGGTTGACGATCGCGTGGATGCTCTGATGCTGATGCTGCTGAATGACCCAGCGCCGAATCGCGCCGAGATAGTTTCCAATTGTGACCGCGCCGCTGGGCTGAATGCCCGAGAAGACGCGCTTGCGGGTTGTGTCCTGCGCGGTCGCTGCCGGCCGCGGCTGTGTCTCAACTACCATGCTCGTGTGTGATCCTTCCGTCATCCGGCGTCGGCCCTCGCCGACGTGCAGCAGAACAACAAAAAGCCCTCGCCCCCAATCGGGACGAAGGCGTCTGGCGCGCTCCGCGGTACCACCCGGTTTGGCCCTCCCTTGCGGGCTGACCCACCTCTCGGATGCGGGACCCACATGTCCCGTCGATCCTGCTCCCTGCTAACGGGGGAGATACCGGCGCTGCCTACTGTTGGGGAACTCCCTGGTTCGGAGCGCAACTCCCGGAGCCATTCCGCGCCCGCGTGGACACCGACCTCTCACCAACCGTCGGCTCGCTGCGTCAGGACTGAGCGCGTACTTGTTCCGTTCACCGTCGTTCGGACGATTGACCTTTTCGGCCATCTTAGCAACCAGCCGGAACGTAGTCAATGTACGAAGGCTCTGTCGTAAGACAATGTTCACAATTCAATTCGGGTATTCCCAAATGTGGGTATCGTGCTACGATGCGCCCCGCTTGCATCGCGGAAGCGAGCATCGGCCAAACATCGTTGGGGGGACTATGCGCTACCGGTACATCCTGCTTGTCGTACTCATAAGCTTTGGAGTCCTGCTCTCTGCATGCGGCTCCTCATCAGACCCAACGCCGACTGCGACGGCCAGCGCCGCAACGAACCCGACGGCCGCCGAGAGCACTGCGACGACCGCCGCCGGCCCGACTGAGGAAGAAGCCCAGGCGACTGCCACGACTGCGGAAGCATCACCAACGAGCGCTGAGGCGGCAACGTCTCCGACATCGGCTGCGACTCCAGAGGGCTCCGGTAGCGAAGACACTGGCGAGAAGGTCAAGGTCACGCTGGCGCTAGGCTTCGTGCCGAACGTGCAGTTTGCGCCGTACTACGTGGCCATCGACAATGGCTACTATGAAGACGCTGGCTTTGATGTAGAGGTGCAGCAGGGGCCGAACCCGGACCTGCTGGCTCAGCTCGGCAGCGGCAGCATCGACTTTGCTGTGACCAGCGGCGATGGGCTTATCCCTGCTCGCGCTGCCGGTATTCCCGTGACCTACGTGATGGCGCAGTTCCAGAAGTATCCGGTTGGCGCAACGGCGATCGGTGGCAAACACGATCCG
>JAMLIA010000034.1 GCA_023954495.1 Thermomicrobiales bacterium
GATCGTTGCGGCATTTGCCGCTTTCTGGATGGCCGGCGTCCGAATCGGTCGAGGTGCCCGGCGAGGGCGTTCGGCACGGCGGTCGCGGCCGGAGTGGATTCTCGGATGTGGCGCGCTGGCTTTTGGCATAGGCGTGGTGCTGGCGAGCATCTATGGCCAGGGGCTGGTATGACGTCGCTCATTGAGACAAGGGATGGGTAATGGACACCACGAGTACGGCGCAGTCAACACGGCAGCGCAGAAACCCGTGGCTGAATCCGAAGCTGATCATCGTCGCTGGCGTGATCATCGCAGCAGTCGGATTCCTGGTGTTCAACGCCATGGGTTCGTCGATGGCCTATTTCAAGACGGTTGCTGAACTGGAGCAATCGGGCGAACTCGCGTCCGGGGCGACGTTCCGCGTTGGCGGGAATGTCGTGGCGGGGTCAATCGAGCGCGATATTGCGACGAACGAGCTCCGCTTTACCTTGACTGACGGCGTCAACACGCTGCCGGTTGTGTACAACGGCGTGGTGCCGGATATCTTCACTGAAGACGTCGAGGTGGTTGCCGAGGGTGCGGTCGGGCCTGATGGAACGATGCAGGCGACAACACTCCTGACGAAGTGTCCGTCACGCTTCGAGGCAGCGACACACCCGACAAGTTAGGCTGCGCTCCAATAGAAGGGATCGGCACCGATGGCCCAACTCGCGCATGGCGCTCTATTGCTGGCGCTAGTGACGGCAATATTCGGGGTCGGTGCAACCATCGTCGGCGAGCGCAAGCGCATACCTGAGCTATCATTATCGGCGGTGCGCGCTGTCGTCGGGGTGCTGTTCCTGCTGCTAGTGGCAGACGTCATTCTACTGACCGCGTTTATCACGCACGACTTCAGCTTTGCCTACGTTTCATCGCGATCCAGTAGCGACATGCCATTGCGCTACGTCATCACGGCGTTCTACGGCGGGCAGGAAGGCAGCCTGCTGTTCTGGACGACGATGGCGACGCTGCTGGCCTCGATCGCATTCGTCCGCAACCGACCGCGCTTTCCGCGGCTGGTGCCGTACGCAGCAGGCACGTTCCTCGCGCTGACAAGCTTCTTCCTGTTTGTGCTGACATTCGTCGCGTCACCGTTCGAAATCAACGCGCTGATTCCGGCGCAGGGACAGGGACTGAATCCGCTGCTGCGGGATCCGGGGATGTTGATTCATCCACCGATGTTGCTGTCCGGCTTTGCCAGCTTCTCGGTGCCGTTCTCAATCGCGATGGGTGCGCTGATATCGGGCCGGATGACCCGCGAGTGGCTTGGTTTCGTGCGGACGTGGGCGCTCGTCGCCTGGGCGATTCTCGGTACCGGCATTTTCCTCGGCGGCTGGTGGGCATACCACGTGCTCGGCTGGGGCGGGTACTGGGGCTGGGATCCGGTCGAGAACGTGTCGCTGCTGCCGTGGCTGACGGGCACCGCATTCATCCACTCAGTGCTCGTGCAGGAACGGCGCGGAATGCTGAAGGTCTGGAACATGAGCTTGCTGCTTGCGAGCTATGTGCTGGCGATCTTCGGCACGTTTGTCGTGCGGAGTGGCCTGATCCAGTCGGTGCATACCTTCGCCGTCTCGGCGATCGGTCCGTATTTCCTGAGCTTCCTTGTCATCGTCACGGTCGCGTCGATTGGCGTGATGATCTACAGGTTGCCGATGTTGCAGTCGGAGAACACGTTCGACGCGGTGCTGTCGCGCGAATCCGGCTTTCTGCTGAACAACCTGATCTTCGCCGGTATTGTGTTCGCGACGTTCTGGGGCACGATCTATCCGATCGTCTCGGAAGCCTTCACTGGTTCGCAGTTGACTGTTGGCCCGCCATTCTACGAACAGGTCAATGGGCCACTGTTCCTGGCCATGCTGATTCTGATGGGCGTTGGGCCGCTGTTGGCGTGGCGAAAGACGACGTTTGCGGCGCTACGTCGGGTCGCGGCTGTGCCGCTGGCGCTGGCTGCTGTTGTGATCGTGGTGATGTTGCTCCTGTTTGGGCAGCCGCCGGCCGCAGCTGGAGTCGCTGCGGCGGTGTTCGCGATCAGTGCGGTTGGCGTCGAGTACTGGCGCGGCGCGGCGGCGCGGCGGCGCAGCACACGGGAGTCACTACCGGCGGCGATCGCCGGGCTGACGAAGCGCAATCCGCGGCGCTACGGTGGCTACATCGTGCATCTTGGCGTGGCGGTGATCGCGATTGGCATCGTCGGGACGCAGTTCTTCCAGAGCGAGCGGCAGGTGATGCTCAATCCGGGGCAGTCGGTACAGATCGCCGAGTACACACTGACGTTCAACGACCTGTCGCAATCGCGGATCGTCGATGCGGATGTCTATACGGCCGACATTGATGTTGCTTCGGGCGGCAACGATATCGGCGTGATCCACGCCAAGCGCTTCTTCTACGACGGATTTGAGCAGCAGCCGACGACGCGGGTTGCGGTGAAGACGACCGGCTTTGACGATGTCTACGTGATGCTGACGGAGTGGAACGACAGTGGTGCTGCAGGGCTGCACATCTTTGTGAATCCACTTGTGCCGTGGGTGTGGGTCGGTGGACTGATCTACATGCTGGGTATGCTGGTGGTCTTCTGGCCGATGCCGGTGGCGCGCCGCGTGGCGCTGACGGCACCTTCCCGAAGGAAGGCGACTGGTGAAGCCCCTGTTTAGAGTAGCCGGCGTGCTGGCGGTCGTACTTTTCGCCCTGCTGGGCGTGACGACAGCCAGCGCCGAGGACATGTACAGCCAGCGAACGATCAAGCTGGCTAGCGAGTTGCACTGCCCGATTTGTGCCGGTGAGTCGGTGGCGGCCAGCCAGACGGAACTGGCGCGACAAATTCGCGGAATCATCGAAGAGAAAGTGCAGGCGGGTGAGTCCGATCAGGAGATCAAGGACTACTTTGTCGCGCGCTACGGGCAGTCGATTCTGTTTGATCCGCCGAAGTCAGGCTTTCGCCTGGGGCTGTGGTGGATGCCAGTGGTAGTTGTCGCGGTCGGCGTGCTGGTCGTCGTGTCGTTCGTGCGCGAGCGGACGAAAACTCCGCGACCGATGGTTCAGGATCGGGCGCTGGACGATGATGCTGAGCTGGAAGCGATCGCGCGCGAAGTTCTTGGCGATGCGCCCGACGATGGACGGACTCGTGTATGACGATTGCGCTGATCGGGACGTTGCTGCTGGCTGTGCTGGTGTTCGCATTCGTCCTTGAGCCGCTGCTGCGCGCGCGACCCGACGAGATCGTGATCGAGACGGTTTCGTTGCCGGACCTGACGACAGTGGACGATGAATTCGATGACGATAGCGAAGATGTCGAAGAGGCCGAATCGCAGGCTGTCGAAGAGCGCAACGCACCCGGGCGAGCGATCGATCGTGCAATCGGAGGCGACGCGACGTGACCGAGGGTCCGCCGCCGTTTGAGTTGCGCCACATCGCAAAACGGTATGGTCGACGGGTCGTTCTGCGCGATATCAATCTGACAATTGAGCATGGGGAGTGCGTCGCCTTGCTGGGTGCGAACGGTGCCGGCAAGACGACGTTGCTGCGCACGATGGCGACGCTCAGTCGTCCGACGCGCGGGGCCGTGGTGGCGTTCGGGATGGCAGCCTGGGAAGAACGCGAGGCAACGCGGCAGCGGCTCGGCGTTGTCGCGCATCAGCCGTGGCTCTACCCGGAACTGACCTGCAGCGAGAACCTGCGATTTTTCGGGTCGATGTTCAAGTTGAACCGGCTGGATGATCGCATCGTGGCGACGCTGGAGCGCGTCGGGCTGGGCGAGCGGCAGGAGAGTGCTGCGAGCACGCTCTCGCGTGGGCTGCTGCAGCGGCTGAATCTGGGGCGCGCAATCATCCACGAGCCGGAGGTGCTGCTGCTGGACGAGCCGGACACCGGCCTGGACAGCGCCGGACGCGAGGTGCTGGAGCGCATCGTTCTGGAGCAACTCGCAGATAGCGGAAGCGTGGTGTTGACGACGCACGCGATCGAGTTGGCGTTGCGATTGGCGACGCGGGTGGTTGTCGTGGCGGGTGGCGCGATTGCCGTCGATGCTGCAAGGGCGGCGCTGACGCAGGGGGACGTTGAGGCTGCGATCCGCGGGCTGGCGCTCGGGGAGGTCGGCTGAGCGATGCAGCGCGTATGGATGCTGGTCTGGAAGGACCTGGTGGTCGAGGCCCGCGGGCGCGAGTTCCTCGGCGCGATGCTGGTGTTTGCGCTAATCACGATCGTGACGCTGAACTTCGCGTTCGATCTGACAGGCGCGGGCAAAGAGGCCAGCGGATCGGGCGGATTGTGGATCGCGTACCTGTTCGCCGGAATGCTCGGGCTGGGGCGCTCAATCGCGGTCGAGCGCGACCGGGGGACGCTGGAAGGGCTGACGCTCTGCCCGGTTGATGGCGGCTCGATCTTCCTTGGCAAACTGATCTCAAACCTGCTGTTTGTGCTGGCCGTCCAGCTTGTGACGCTGCCGGTGTTTGCGGCGCTCTACGATTTGCCGGCCTTACGACCGATGGTCTTCGCCATCGCGTTTATCGGCGCACTCGGGCTGTCCGGCTTGGGGACGCTCTTCTCGGCGCTGGCGGCTGGCAGCCGGTCGCGCGAGATCCTGATGCCGCTGCTGCTCTTTCCGCTGGCTATTCCGGTTGTGATCGGCTGCGTCCGCGCGACGACCCTTGTGTTCGAGGGAAATCTCTCGGACGCATGGCCGTGGTTTAATCTACTGACGGCGTTTGACGCGATCTTCGTCGCGATCTCCTACGTCGTCTTCGACTATGTGCTCGAGGAATGACCCACGATGAGGAATGCAACAGCCACGTCCAGGCAGCGCGCAGCGGGTTCAGATACCGGCATGCGGGTATTGGCGGCGGCTACGATTCTGACGCTCACCGTTGGCCTGTTTATGGCCTTTGTCTACGCGCCGATGGATGCGGTGCAGGGCCAGGCGCAGCGGATTTTCTACGTGCACGTGCCGATGGCGTGGCTCGCCTACCTCGCATTTGGCGTGATCTTTATCGGCAGCATCGGCTACCTCTGGAAGCGCGACATGCGCTGGGATCAGCTGGCTCGGTCGGGCGCAGAGCTTGGTTTCATCTTCACGACGCTGGTGCTGATCACCGGCTCGCTGTGGGGGCGTCCGATCTGGAATACGTTCTGGACGTGGGATGCCCGGCTTACGACAACGCTCATCCTCTGGTTCATCTATCTCGGTTATTTCATGATCCGCTCGTATGCGGGCGATGCCGAGCGCGGCGCGCGATATGCGGCAATTCTTGGGATCATCGGCGCTGTCGATGTGCCGATCATTCACCTGTCTGTGCAATGGTGGCGAACGTTGCATCCTCAGCCGGTAGTGCTCAACACGAGTGGCACGCAGCTGCCGAACGAGATGCTCTGGACCCTTCTGGTTTGCTTCGCCGGCTTCACGCTGCTGTTCGTCTACTTGCTGGTGTTGAAATACCGCATCGAGGCTGCCCGCGATCGGCTGGCTGATCGTGAGATGGATGCGCTGCTGGCAGCTCCTGCTGCGGAGCCTCGTCGGGATCTTGTTCGCACTGCCGAAGTTTCCGGCGGGTCGGAGGAGTAGCACATGGACGACAACCTCGGTTATCTATTCGCTGCGTTCGCCGTGACCTGGCTGGCCATCGCGGGCTACTTGCTCTACCTTGGACAGCAGGTGAAGGCGCTGCGCGACGAGATCGACGCGCTGGACGACGATCGATGAGCGGAGGCGCACGGCTGTGCCGGAGCGCGATTCTGCCGTAGATCTGCCATCCTCAGTGAGTCCTCAACGCCAAAGTGACACATACGTAGGCGCGGCAGCCATGCCCGCAATCTGTCATTTGCCGCCTGGAGGGCACACGGCAGTGAGAAATCTCTCCTGCGGTGGACTGCATCGAACGGGTGGGAGATTCCTCGCTGCGGCTCGGAATGACAGGACAACAGGGAAGCTACCGATCGGCAAATCTGACGTTGACAGCCCACTCAGTGCGTTGTCAATGTCAAGGTGTCAGATCGGCAGCCCACCGTTTCACCTGTCATCTCGAACCGCAGTGAGAGATCTCCCACCCGTTCGACTCAGTCAAACGCAGGAGAGATTTCTCGCTGCGGCCTCGAAATGACAGAAACAATGGGATGCTGCCGATCGGCCAATCTGACGTTGACAGCCCACTCAGTACATTGACTAACATAACGTGTTCGGCCGAGGGGCTTCGCTGTGCCCCGGCGCTCTGCGCGGGAGAGATCTCGCATGCGCAGTGGACATGACAGAGGCCGGGGATGGCCACCGCGCCAACTTGCTTTTCTGGCCGGAAGGCGCCGATTATTGGGGTTGCTTGCCGGTCAGCCATTCCTGTGTTGCATGGCGCGCCAGATCCGTTCGGACGTGAGGGGCATGTCGAGGGTTTCGACGCCGAAGGGGCGGAGGGCGTCGAGGACGGCGTTGGCGATGGTGGGGGGCGCGCCGGTGGTGCCGGCCTCGCCGACGCCTTTGACGCCGTGCGGAGTGGCGGGGCTGGGCGTGACGGTGTGGTCGAGCTCGAACATCGGCAACTGGTCGGCGTGGGGTACGGCGTAATCCATGAGTGAGCCGGTGATGATCTGGCCGTCGGAGTCGAAGACGACTTCCTCCCAGAGCGCCTGCCCGAATCCCTGTGCGAGTCCGCCGATGACCTGGGCTTCAACCATGAGCGGATTGACGACTTCGCCGCAATCGTCGACGCCGATGAAGCGCACGACCTGCGGCTTGCCGGTGTCACGGTCGATTCGCACGACGGCGACGTGGACGCCGAACGGGAACTGATTGCCTTCTGCACGGTAGAACGCGTTTTCGTCGAGACCCGGTTCCATGCCGGCGGGCAGGCGATCTGGCGCGTAGGCAGCGGCGGCCAGGCGATTGAACGGGATGCTGCGGTCCGGAGAACCGGCGACTTGTGCGACACCGTGATCCAGGACGATGTCGTCGGGCGACACCTCGAGCAGACCGGCGGCGATCAGACGCAGCTTGTCCTTCAGCTTGCGGCTGGCGACGATCGCAGCGGCACCGCCGAGCGTGAGACTGCGCGAGCCGAACGTGCCAATGCCCTGTGGTGTGCGGTCGGTATCGCTGGCGACGATTGCGATCTGTTCGACAGGAATGCCAAACTCGTCGGCGACGAGCTGGGCGATGCTAATGTCAGTGCCTTGGCCATGCGGAGACACGCCGATGCCGACGGTGACCGCGCCGCTCGGCGTGATGCTGATCTCGGCGCTATCCCAGCCGCCGCCGGACGGCTCAACAAATACGCCGACGCCGATTCCGGCCACTTCGCCGGTCGCGCGCAATGACTCAACCTGAAGAAGCGCGGATGTGTAATCGAGGCGGTCGAGCGCGACATCCAGCGCGCGCTCATAGTCGCCGCTGTCATAGACGACACCGGTTGCGGACCGGTAAGGGAAGGCGTCGGGCGGGACGAAGTTGCGGCGGCGGAGATCGAGTGCGTCAATGCCGGTGACGCGGGCTATCTCCTCGATCAGTCGCTCGGTCATGTACGCGGCTTCGGGTCTTCCTGCGCCACGATAGGGTCCAGTCGGTGTCGTGTTGGTCATGACGCCGTAAACGTCGGTGACGAGGTTTGGGATGCGATAGGCGCCACTGGACATAACGAGTGTGCGCTGGCCATGCGTCGAGGCATTGTGCGCGCCGCAATTGACGAGGACGCGGACACGCAGTCCGGTGATGGTGCCATCGGCGGCGACCGCCGCTTCGAGCTCCTGGAGCTGATCGCGGCCCTGGTTGGCGATGCGGAAGTATTCGCTGCGCAGCTCGACCCATTTCACCGGACGTTGGAGACGCCGGGTGACAGCGGCAGTGAGCAGGTACTCGGCAGCATGGCGGCCCTTGGTGCCAAATGCCCCGCCGACATCTGGCGCGATGACGCGGATGGCGGTTTCGGGCATATCCAGTACACCGGCGATCTGCGAGCGAAGTCCGTGGGGTGTCTGTGTCGAAGCGTGGATAGTGAGCCGACCGGTCTTCGTGTCCATGTCGGCAAGGACTGCTTTGGGCTCGATGTAGACGGATGCGACGCGCGGGACGACCAGGCGGAGCGGAACGCGCCAGTGGGCTTCGGCTAACGCAGCGTCCACGTCTCCGCTGCCAGCGTGCATGTGATAGGCGATGTTGCTGTCCCAGTCATCGTAGAGCAGCGGGGCGTCGGGCTGCATCGCCTCGGCGGGCGTGGTGACGACGGGCAGCTCGCGGTAATCGACGTCGACCACCTCGGCGGCATCGTGAGCGGCAGTCGCAGATTCGGCGACAACTGCTGCAACGGCGTCACCGGCGAAGCGCACTTTATCGACGGCGATGGAGTGGCGGTGCATCGGACGGTTTGGGAGCCATTGTGGATCGTGGATCGGTTGCGGAATGAGCCATTCGCCCAGGTCGTCGCCGGTAATGACGGTGACGACGCCGGGGGAGGCGAGCGCCGCAGAGGCATCGATCGACACGATGTCGGCATGGGCATACGGAGAGCGGACGAATGCGATGTGCAGGCAACCATCAGGCTGGATGTCGTCAACGAACGTGCCGTGGCCGGTCACGAGGGTACGATCCGCATCGCGGCGGAGTGATTGACCAACGTACTGCCCGTTTGGCGTCCCTGCCATCTGCAATCCCTTCACCGTGTTTGCGTTTCGTTTGGCCACGATACTGTCTGGCTGTCTTGAAGTGTCCCCGAGTGGACCAGCGCGGTCAACGCATAGAGCGCCAGAGATTGATGATGCGAAGGTCACGGTGGAATGCGAGCGGAGGGAGCTTGTCCGGATCGAACGCGCCGATCTCCAGACTTTCATTCGACTTCACGAGCGGCTGCTCCGGTGCCGACGCATGATAGGCGGCGAGGACAACAACCTCGCCACGCTCAGAGAGGATGCCCATTGACGTCAGATCGGTGATTGTGATGCCGGTTTCTTCCCAGACTTCACGTCGGGCGGCGCTTTCGATATCTTCGCCGCGGTCAACGAAGCCGCCGGGCAATGTCCAGAGGCCTCGGGCCGGCGTCATGGCGCGGCGGTGCAAGATGATCTTGCCGCCAAGCTCCACGACGACGACGGCCGACAGCTTTGGATCAGCGAACCAGGTGTAGCCGCAACTAGTGCAGACCGGGCGCAATCGATTGTGGCGCTCCAGGATCGCAATCGGGGAACCGCAGCGCTGGCAGAATGCAGGGACGTCTGGCGCGCCGAGCGATGACCAGTCGCGCAGCAATGCCGCGTAGTCGTCTTCCGTGTCCACGTCGCGCGGGGCAGGTGTGTGCGGCCAGCCTACCTCGTGAACGCGATCGCGATGCTTGCGGAGGATGTCGCGCGCCCCGACATCGCCGGTGAGTGACATCAGTTCCGGGAAGATCGCGCGGCTGAGGAGTACCGGGTTGCCAGGGCCGTCGGCGTATCGAGGACGGATGGCGACGTCGGACGCTGGCTCGAATTGTGTCGCTAACGCCTCGAGGAGTCGTCGGGGGACGAGGGGCTGATCGCCGAGGAGCACGATTGCGCCGTCTGCCGCGGCGGGAAGCGCGGTGATGCCGACGCGAAGTGATGTCGACTGTCCCGTAGCGAACTCGGGATTGATTGCTACTTCAAAGTTATGCGTGTCGACGCTTGACTGGATCTCCTCGGCGCACGCGCCGAGGACAACGATTCGCGGTCCATGTGGCCAGTGACGGGCTACATCGAGCGTCAGGGTGAGCAGCGGCAGGCTGGACACAGGGAGTAGCTGTTTTGGTCGGCCAAGCCGCGATGACGTTCCAGCCGCCAATACGATAACGGCGATCTCACCAACCGTCATGCGGTGGATTTCGCTCCGGCTAGCACATTCGTTGCACGCGGACTCTTGCCGCGGCGCACAGCGACGATTTCAGCAAGAATGCTTAGCGCGATCTCGGCTGGTGATTTTGCACCGATGTTGATGCCGACCGGGCCGTAGATGCGATCGAGCTGCTCGTCGGAGAAGCCTTCCAACTTGAGGCGCTCGCGGCGCTCGGCGCTCGTCTTGCGGCTGCCCATCGCGCCGATGTAGCCGACGTTGCTGGCGAGCAGCGACGTGATGGCCGGATCCTCAAACTTCGGATCATGGGCGAGGCAGACGGCGGATACACCGGGGTGGAGGTTGAGCATTGCCAGTCCCTCGTCGGGCCAGGCGTCAATCATCCGGTCGGCGTGCGAGAAGCGCTCTTTCGTCAGGAACTGCTCGCGGGCATCGATGACGGTTGTCTCGAAGCCGAGCTCTTTCGCGAATGTGACCAGCGGGATGGCGATATGGACGCCGCCGATGATCACCAGATGCGGGGGCGGCGTGTGCGCTTCGATGAAGAGGCGATTGCCGCCATCCTCGAACTGCGTCGTGCCGCCGTCCTGAACCATCGCGGAGATCTTCTCGCGCACGGCGTCGGTGTCGGCGCTGCCGAGCGAGCCGACCCAGAGTTCGGGCGGGATGAACAGGATTTCGGATCCGGCATCCGGGCCGTCGATGACCGTCGCCTGTACAGCAACTTGGTCGGACTCGATTGCTTCCGAGAGTGCGGCGTAGATTTCGGGACGCATCGTCAGTCTCCTGTCGCGATGCGCTCGACGAAGACGTCGATCTCACCACCGCAGGACAGGCCGACCTCCCAGCCCATCTCGTCGGAGATGCCGAATGAGACGAGTTGCGGGGTGCCGGAATCGAGGACTTCCATCGCGGTCTGGACGACAGCCCCTTCGACACAACCGCCGCTGACTGAGCCCTGCATCCGGCCTGTGCGGGTGACAACCAGCTTCGCACCAATAGGTCGCGGAGTTGATCCGGCAGCGCCGACGACGGTTGCTAGCGCAACCTCTTCGCCTTCGGCAGTCCATTCCTGAATATATTCAAGGACATCACGCATGTTTGTTCTCCGATCGGTGCGGGCTGGTGGGTGCCATTGCTATTGTATAGCGTTTTCTGCGGTAGGGGCATTCCCGCGTATGTTCAAGCGTGCGCAGAGAGGCCGGACCAAGTTTCGGTCCGGCCTTTCTTGCGTGAGTGTCGTTACGTTTGGAGTCTAGTCGCTGACGCGATCGTAGACGCGGCCGCCGAGGCGAACGAAGCGGGTGCGACCGTTTTCGTCGGCGATGAAGTCGGTGCGCGTTCCGGCAGTCGGGCCGGTCGTGGAGATGCACTCACTATCGCTGATCGGCCAGACCCAGCTCGGTGGTAGCTCGCGCTCTTCTGGCGACAGCGGGTTCACCTTGGTGCGTGCGTCGATGCGCAGCGAACCATTGTCGGGCGAGAACGTGAGGACTGCCATCTGGCTCTCGTAGGTGCCGGCCATGTTCGCGATATGGATCGGAGTCAGGCCGACTGGTTCTGGCTTGTCATCGTTGAGGCCGCAATGTTCGCGCAACGCCCATTCGTTGAGTGCCGAGTTAACCGCCCAGCCATCGTCGCCATCGGTGAGGATGGCAATGGCATAGCCCTTGGAGGGGACGACACTCAGCCGCGCCTGGAAACCGTTGGTTGAGCCACCGTGACCGACGACGCGAATGCCGTCGCGGTCGTTGATGTCCCAGCCGAGCCCCCACGACTGTGCGAAGTTGGCCGCTGGGGTCTGGATTTCCTGCATGGCTGCGACGGATTCGGCAGAGAGAATCTGCTCGTCGCTAACCTTGCCGTTTTTGATGTGGAGCTGAGCGAAGCCGAGCAGATCGGCGACGGTAGCGATGATGCCGCCGGCCGGATTGACCGCACGCGGGAGCTGATAGGCCCGAGCGACTTCGATGGTGCCTGAGCCTGGCTCTGTCTCGACATGACCGACTGCCACCGGGTAGACGATCGCCTGCGAGGCGAAGAAGAAGGAGTGATCGAGCCCGAGCGGCGCAAACACCTTCTCCGCCATCGCCTGCTCAAAGGGCATGTCGAAGATCTTCTCGATGATCGCACCAGCGAGGTTGAAGCCGCTGTTGCAGTAGGACCAAAGTTCGCCCGGTGTGGTGATCTGACGGAGGGTGCCGTACTGCGCGATGGCCTTGGACAGCGCATCGTCGCCGACACCGAAGTCCTCGAAGAAGTCGCCGAACAAGCCACTGGTGTGAGTGAGCAGGTGGCGCATCGTGATTGTGGCGAGCGCGTCGGCGTCCTTGAGTTCGAGAGCCGGCAGGTAGGTGCGGACCGGCTCATCAAGATCGATCTTGCCCTCGTCGACGAGCAGCATGACGAGCGTGGTGGTGAAGACCTTGGAGATGGAGCCGATCTGCAGCAGGTGCCCGCCGGTCATCTCCTGCTTCGTCTCGATATTCGCCAGCCCGAAGCCGAATGTTTCGACCTCGCCGTTGCGCAGGATGCCGACGGCGACGCCGGGGACGTTCCAGTACTTGAGGAGGTCGTTTGCCAGCGGCTCCAGGGCGGTATATGACGTCGTATCGAGTGGCATTTTCTCAGGCGAATCGGTCGCTGCCATAGCGTCCCTCTCTCTGCTATGCACGTATTCACGAGTCGGCGTGAGCGCGCTGCCAACCGGCGCACACATCGTGCGCGCCGTCGGCAACTAACAACACATATTGTTGGGGGCAGGGCTAGCGATTACCCTGCGGGTCAAGGGCATCCCGAAGGCCATCCCCTAACAAGTTAAAGCCCAGAACGGTGATGGCGATGAAGATACCCGGGAATGTCGTGATCCACCACTGATCGCGCAGGAAGTCGCGACCCTGGCTGAGCATCGCACCCCACTCGGGTGTCGGCGGCTGTGCGCCGAGGCCGATGAAGGAGAGTGCTGCCGCCGAGAGGATCGCACCGGCAATGCCGAGTGATGACAGAACGATTAGTGATGAGATGACTTCCGGGAAGATATGCTTCGAAATGAGGCGCAGGTCTCGTGCGCCGATGGCGCGAGCCGCTTCAACGTAGTCTTTCTCCTTCGCTGCCAGGACCTGCGCGCGGACGAGTCGCGCGTAGGATGGAACTGAGCCGACGCCAACCGCGATCATGACATTCTGGATGCCGTTGCCGAGGACAGCGATAATCGCCAGGGCGAGCAGCAGTCCCGGGAATGCCAGCATGATCTCGATCAGGCGCTGTGTGACCATGTCGAACCAGCCGCCGTAGTAGCCGCCGATCAGCCCGATGAGAGTGCCGACGATCATGGCGATGCCGACTGCGATCAGACCGACCTGCAGCGAAATGCGAGCGCCGAAGATGATGCGGCTAAAGATATCGCGGCCGAACTCATCGGTGCCGAACAGGTGGTCGCGGCCCGGCGCGATGAACTGATTGATCAGGTCCTGCTTGGTCGGGCTGGCGGGTGCGATGATTGGCGCGAGTAGCGCCATGAGAATGAGCAACACGACGATCGTCAGGCCGACGACGGACTGGCGAGATCGCATCAGCCGCATCAGGACGAGTTGGCCTGGCGAGCGCGAGACGCGCAGATGTGATGTTGTCTGGGCAGTCGATCGCCCGACTGACTCTCCGGACTCAGTCACGATAGGTGTCTCTCCCCTCCCCGTTGTCATACCTTAACCGTGCCGAACGCGCGGGTCGAGCACGCCATAGAGCATGTCGACGATGAGATTGACAACGACGTAGATGACTGCGACGAGGAGGACGATCCCCTGGATGAGAGGAAAGTCGCGCGTCGCCAACGCCTGCACCGCGAGCATGCCGATGCCGGGATAGGCGAAGACCGCCTCGATGATGAACGCACCGCTCAGCAGGCCACCGATCTGCAATCCGAGGATGGTGACGATCGGCACAAGTGCGTTGCGGAAGGCGTGCCGCATGACGACGAGCCATTCGCGTAGTCCTTTTGCCCGGGCGGTGCGCACGTAGTCCTGGTTGAGGACGTCAAGCATGGCGGAGCGAGTCATGCGGGCCAGGATGGCGGACGCAAGAACGCCGAGTGTGATGGTAGGTAAAACCAGGTGTTTCCAGGTATCTGCGCCAGCGACCGGGAACCAACCCAGCTTCACCGAGAAGAGCATCATGATCATCAAGCCCAGCCAGAAGCCGGGGATTGAGACACCGATGATGGCGACGAGCATGCTGAAAAAGTCGAGCCAGGTGTTCTTGAAGGTCGCGGCTGTCACCCCGGCGACGACGCCGATAAGCGTCGAGAGTGCGAGGCTGGTGATCGTTAACTTGATCGTGTTCGGCAATCGGTTTCGAATCTCTTCAGAGACCGGGCGCTTGGTGCGATACGACTTGCCGAGGTCGCCACGCAACGCATTACCGACGAAGGAGGTGTACTGGAGGTAGATCGGCTTATCGAGGCCCATATCCTTGCGGATTTGTTCGCGTTGTTCTGGGGACGGCGGGGCCAGGTTGGTGAACATCATGTCGATCGGGTCGCCGGGTACGAGGCGAACCATGGCGAACACGAGTACGCTGACGCCGAGCAGAACCGGAATTGTTCCCAGTAGTCGGACGAGAAGAAACTTGACCATGTGGCCTTCCATGCAGGCGTTGCCCGACCTGCAACCCGGTCGGGCAACGTCATGAGTCTGCTAGAGCTCCTGGTAGGCGTCCATGTAGGTGACGTAGCCCTGTGGGCCGAACTTGACCCCCTTCAGCTCATTGCTACGGACACCCCAGGTTGACACCGCGCTCCACAGCGGAACGGCGGCGCAATCGGCCAGCGCGATCTTCATCGCGTCCAGATAGGCGGCGGCACGCGCGTCCATGTCGGACGTGCTGCGGCCGGCGACGACAGCGTCCTTGTACTCGGGGCTGTACTGCTGGTACAGGCCGAACTGGCCGTCGCCATCGGTCATCATGAAGAGCAGATCGGACTCCGACCAGCCCCAACCCATGAGGTCCATCTGGGAAACGTTCTCTGCGAGGCGGGCAAGGACGGTAGCGACTTCCATGGTCTCGAGCTTGGCATCGATGCCGACCTCGGCGAGCTGCCCCTGAATGACCTGGGCAATGCGCTCCTGGGTCGTGGCGTTCCAGGTCCAGAAGACGACTTCGAGCTTCTTGCCGTCCTTTTCGCGGAAGTCGCCATTCTTGACCCAGCCGGCCTCATCCAGCAAGGCGTTGGCCTTGTCACTGTCGTAGTGGTAGCCGAACTCCTCGATGTCCGGGGTGAAGCCCCAGTTACCGGTCGGCATCAGGCCGAAGTTGCGGACGGCAGTGCCCTGCAGAATTCGGTCGATGATGGTGTCGGCGTCAACGGCGTGGGCAACAGCCTGGCGTACCTTCTGGTCATCGAAAGGTGCCATGAACTCGAGCTCTCCGCTGTTGTCCACGATCGAGAACTCGATGAATGCGATCGACGTCGACTGCTCCGGGCGCATCAGGGAGTAATCGTCCTGGCCCTCGAATCGCTGCATCTGTTGAGCAGGCATGGCGAAGAAGTTGATCTCGCCGGTCTCGAACGAGGCGACCTGCGTCTGTTCTTCGGGGATGTTGCGGAAGACCATCTCTTCGAGGTACGGCGCGCCCTTGTTGTCGTTGTAGGAGCGGACGTTGACGTAATCCTCGTTGCGGGTGAGTGTGATAGTCTCACCCTGAACCCACTCCTTGAAGATGAATGGACCACTGCCTACCGGATTGATGCCGAAATCGTCGCCATACTTCTCGACGGCGGCCGGCGAGATAATGCCGAAATAGGCGCTTGAGATGTTGCCGAGGAGCGGCGAGAAGACGCCTTTGAGGTGCAGCGTGGCGTACTCGTCGATGACCTCGGTTGACTCCATGTCGGCGACCCAACTGGCGCTCGGCGCGGCAGTCTCAGGATCGATCACGCGGTCGAACGAGAACTTGACGGCTTCGGCGTTGACCGGCGTGCCGTCGTGGAAGTTGATTCCCTCGCGGATCTTGAACGTGTAGCTCAGGCCATCATCGGCAACCTCGAAGCTCTCGGCAATGACTGGCTCGAACTCGAGATCCATGTTGCGGCCGATGAGTGGATCGTAGATCTGCGAGAAGACCTGCTACGAGATTGATGCGGTGGTGTGCTGCGGGTCGAGCGTGTCGGAGTCGCCGGAGCGGCCCCAGACGAGCCGTCCGCCGACCTTCGAGCGGTCGATGTCTCCGCCGGAGCTCTCGTCGGTCGATTCGGTGGCTTCGCTCTCGCCGGTTGCCTCAGTGGCTTCGCTCTCGCCACCGGTGGATTCCGTGGCTTCGGTTTCCGGCGTCGAGCCGGAGTCGGTGGATGCGGAGGTGGACGTTGGGCTGGTGCTGTCGTCGTCATCGCCGCCGCAGGCTGCGATCAACGGAGCAGCGAACGCCGCGCCGATACCGGCGACGCCGAAACGCAGGATCGTTCGGCGCTTGATTGGCGACTGTAGTTCGCTGAGTGCCTCAAGTGGATTACGCATGATTTGAAGTCTCTCCTTCACATTCCATCCCGGCTTTTCGAACAGGGCTCCCTCATTTGGGCCTCTGAACAGCGTCTGGTTGTGACCTTCCTTTCGTGCACGTTTCGGCAATCGTGATTGGGTGCTCCAAGCATTTTGCCTCGCTCAATGCGATGACTAGGAACGCCTGGGCCTGGCGGTGTCTGCATGGGGAAACAGAGCGAACTGCATTTCGACGCGCACCGGCCCGTCGGGCTCATTCAGCTGCACAAAGTCGCGCTCGATGTCGCCGAGCCGCTTGCGGATTGCAGCTACGCGGTCGGGTGTTGTCCAGATCGTTCGCTGCGTAATCCGCAGCAACTCCGGGTGGCGCTCGACGGTGCCGCTCGCCGCCGCCGTGCGCAGATCGCGCGCGGTGCCTTCGACGGTCGATGCGAGGAAATCAGCGCCCCCTATGGGATCGCCATCGACATAGAGTAGTGACGAGAGGAGGCGGAAGTAGCGCGCAGTAGCGCGGTAGTACTTGTTCTGAATGCCGGAGATGACGACGGCGTCGACAAGCTGAACCATGCCGACGCTCTCAAGTTCGGAGACGTGGTAATAGAGCGTGTTCGACTTGATGCCAAGTCGGTCGCCAATCTCTTTAACCGTGTGTGCCTCGTGAATCAGGCAATCGATGATCTGCAGGCGCAGCGGATTCGCGACGACACGCAGCTTATCGATCGTGTCGATCAGGTACTCGTCACTCTGTTCAAATGGCACCCGCTCGACGCTCACCGGCGCAGACCTGCACATCTCATTTGGAATGGTCAAATCCGTTTGAAACAGTATATGTGCAGTATGCTGATATGTCAAAGTCCGAATATCACGGGATCGCGTAAAAGCGTTGCCGAATCGGCAGAGTGTGATGGGTTGGTGTTGTTTCGAGAGGGAGCGGGAGAGGCTCGTTTGCGCCGGGCCTGGTCGGGCGAGTGGGAAACCTCTCACTGCGGTTCGAGAAGACAGGAGGAGAGGATGGCTGTCGGATTGGATGGTCCGATGTTGACAGCGCATTGGTTTGCTGGGTGGGTAGACGAGCGAGCCGCCTCCAATTCCTTCGCAGGGACAAGGGAAATGACCCGGCTTGTCCATCGCCCTGAGGCGATCAGTCCCGCTCGGAAATTAGCATGCTGGGCGCAGGGTTCTACATTGGCTCGTCGCGCCCAAAGTGCAGGGGCGTATCGCATACGCCCGGCCAGGACCACGACCAGTCAACAGGTGCTCCCGGACACTGTGGCTACCGATCGGAACGAGTTGAGGGCCAAACGGGCGTATGCGATACGCCCCTGCACTTTCACGGATGCAACGCGCGGTGGGCGTTACGCTGGGGCCGTAATCATCGGCGCGGGGGTGTCGCCTCACGGTGACAGCGCCAGCGCTGCCCCTACGGCACGATCAAAAACAGCTCCCTGCATATTGGCCGATCGGGCAGGCGGACGCTGGCGGCCCGTTAGACGACCGAGCGGAGTTGGCCGGTTGTGACGTCATAGACAAAGCCGTGGATGCGGATGTCTGGACGAATCATGGGGGAGTTACGGATTGTCTCGACATCCGCACGCACCGTCTCGTCCGGGTCGGTGATCGGCAGGAAGTCGACGTGCGACACGTCAGCACCGAGGTCGGACAAAAGCTCGTCGCGCATCTGGTCGTTCGTGATCTTGGTCATGCCGCAGTCAGTGTGGTGGATGACGAGGAAGTAGCGGGTGCCGAGCAAGCGATAAGAGAGCACCAGCGAGCGAATGGCATCATCGCTCGCCCGGCCACCGGCGTTGCGAATGACATGCGCATCGCCTTCCTGCAGACCGAGAATGCGGTCAGGATCGATGCGGGAATCCATGCAGGTGAGGATGGCGAGCTGCAGTCGAGGGGTGCGTGGGAGTCGGCCCTGGCGAAAGTCCTCGCTGTATTGTTCGTTGGCGTAGAGCAGGTGCTCCATCAGCGTCATTGATCGTGCCTTTCTATGCGTTCGTTCCTGTCGTTCCGACGTGACTCTGAACCGCATGTGATCCTTACATCAGTCGGTTCAATGGGGCGAGGCGGAGGGCGGCACAAAGAAACGGCGGTGCAATGGTGCACCGCCGTGGTTGTCGTTGTGATGACTAGACCGACGCCATACGTTGCTGGACGAACTCCAGTGGTGCCTGGCGGCGAACTGGTCGATACTCGCCGATGTCAGAGAGGTGCTGCGCGAGCAGCTCCAGACTCTCCATATTGTGGACCGGCAGGAAGTCGTCGATGAACGGCAGAGCCGCCTGCATCCCACGGGTGAGCGGCTGGTAGCGTGGCGACCCGAGCAGCGGGTTGAGCCACACCAGCCGGTAGCAGGAGCGCTGCAACCGCATCATCTCGTTGCCGAGGAGCGCGGGATCGCCGCGGTCCCAACCGTCGGAGATGATGAGGACAACTGCGCCGTTTCGCAGAACGCGCCGCGCCCACTCCTGATTGAACGACTGGATTGACTCGCCGATCCGCGTACCGCCGGCCCAGTCCTGGACCTCCTTGGAGACGCGGGTGATGGCTTCGTCGATCGGTCGCTTCTTGAGGACCCGGGTGATGCGCGTCAGGCGCGTGCCGAAGACGAATGCTTCGACGCGGGCCATGTCGTTCTCAATCGTGTGGATGAACTGCAAGAGCAGCCGCGAGTAGCGGTCCATCGATCCGGAGATGTCGCAGATGACGACGAGCGAACGCGGCTTCATCTTGACCTTGCGCTCGGAGATGCGCAGTGGCACACCGGCGGTCTGCAGCGATCGGCGCATGGTTCGGCGTGCGTCGATGTAGCGACCCTTGGGGGTGGCGACCTTGCGGCGCGACTTGCGCATGCCGATCTCCCACTTGAGGCGCTTCATCAGGATGCGAGCCTGCTCCAACTCCTCCTGGGTGAATTCGGAGAAATCCTTGGTGCGCAGCGCCTCCGAGCCGCTGTAGGTCAGGACGGACTCGAGGTCGCTGTCATCCGCGTCGGCGAGATCGCCGGCATCGGAATCGTCGTCGACCGCGAGGCCTTCCATGCCTTCGCCGAACTCGGACTGGCCGTCGCCGTCCTCAGTTTCAGCGTCATCAAGACCTTCGATCGGCTCCATTGAGGAGTCGTCGGACGGCTTGAAGATCTGCTGATCCTGATCGTTTGCCGCGCGCTTCGAGCGCCAGTACGCGTCGAAAAGGATCGAGAACGTCTCGCGATCCTCACCTTTGGTCACGAGGCAGGCTTCGGCGGCGTCCTTGAACAGGCGGCGGTTGTTAATACCGACGTAATTGGTGGCGTTGACAAAGTCCATCACCTGCGACGGGGTGACCTTGATGCCGTTAGCGCGCAGCAGGCGACCGAACCGGAGTGACCGGCGCAGAAGCAGCTGGCCCGGCTCCTGAACGCTTCCGTCGCGGGCGGGTGCTGCGCTAGTCATTGCTCGCCGCTGCCGAAACCAGTTCGTCAAGCTTGTTCTTGCGCACGGACTGCACATCCTCCTGATGCTTCAGGATCGCACCGAGGGTTGCCGACGCGACCTCAGACGACAGCTCGCGCTGCGAGAGGGCCATGAGGGCAGCGCCCCAGTCGAGTGTCTCGGCGACTCCCGGGAGCTTGTACAGATCCACCTGCCGCAGGTCGTGCACGAAGTGCGAGATCTGGAGTGCGAGTCGATCGTTGATGCCCGGCACCTTGGAGGTGACGATACGGTATTCCTTGTCAACCGTCGGGTAATCGACCCAGTGATAAAGGCAGCGGCGCTTGAGAGCGTCGTGCAGCTCACGGGTGCGGTTCGAGGTGATGATGACGATCGGCGGGTGCTCGGCGGTCATTGTGCCAAGCTCGGGGACCGTGACCTGGAAGTCGGAGAGCAGCTCCAGCAGGAACGCCTCGAACTCTTCATCGGCGCGGTCGATCTCGTCGATCAGGAGGACCGGCGCCTTACCACGATGCTCAATGGCCTGCAGCAGTGGGCGCTTGATCAGATAGTCTTCGCTGAAGATCTCGGCCATGGCCGCGTCGCGGCTCTCTTCCGACGCCTCGGCGGCACGGATGGCGAGCATCTGGCGTGGGTAATTCCACTCGTAAACTGCGTGCGAGACATCCAGACCTTCGTAGCACTGTAGACGAATCAGATCAGTCTGGAGAATCGCAGCAAGGACCTTGGCGATCTCGGTCTTGCCGACTCCGGCTTCACCCTCGAGCAGCAGTGGCTTGGGGAGGCGGAGCGCGAGGTAGATCGCCGTCGACAGGCTGGTGTCGGCGATGTACTTCTGCGACGCGAGTGCTTCCTGAACTTCTTCAACCGACTCCAGTGACGGGATCGGCTGAGCTGTAACCTGCGACAACGAACGCTTCCTCACTCTCCCCGCCGAGCTGCGATCTGGCGCCAATCGCTGAGATTGGGGCGCAGCTAGAACGGCCCATCAAAGACAATGCCTTCTAGTATACTCCGCTATTCCCGATTTACGTCATTCTGACACGTTTCGCGTCGCCAATTTTGCCGAAACGGTGCATGGCCTGCGGGTTTGGTGCCGATGCCGACGGATGTGTGGTGATGGTTTGTGGTGCGCGAGGGTGCTCTCGGAGGATTGAGTGCTGTACATGGCGTGGAAGCACTCATGCGCCATGTCTCTTGCAATGGACTTGGTTCAGGGGGTGGGAGATCTCTCACTGCGGTTCGAGATGACAGGGGAAGCGAGTGGCTGCCGGCCGGACAGTCTGACATTGACCGCCCAATCAATGGTCAACTGTGGTGAATCTCCCGGGCGAGCTGCCGCCGACACCTTCGCAGGACTAGCCGAGGCATGTCCATCGCCGTGAGGAGATCACTCCCTGGTTGCGGTGCAGCGGTTGAGGGATGGTGACGACCAGACGGTAACAAGCGGCGATGACGCAGTGTTCCTGCCTTATCCGCAGCGCGGGACGGTCGCCTCACGGCGATGACAGCGCCAGCGCTGTCCTACGTCTGGATCAATAGCGGTTCTCTCGCCTGGCAGATTCACTGCGGTTGACTATTCCGTATGACGGATAAAGCAGGATGCCGCCGATTGAGCAATTCCCATCGGTGTGCTCCTGGGCGGGGGCAAACAGTACGAAGGCCCGACCCGCGTGTGCAGGTCGGGCCTTCGAAGACTGGTCCGTTAGCTGAGACCGGCGGCCCGCATGAGCGCGCGCTTGGCGTACACCTTGGTGAGATGGGCGCGGTACTCGGCGGAGGCGAAGTGGTCGCCGGCCCAGTCCTGGTCGCCAACGTTCTCGACGGCGGCTTCGATTGCGGCGGCGTCGATGTTGCCACCGGCGAGCGCGTCCTCAACGCCGGTCAGGCGCTCGGCCTTGTATGTCGCGCCGGTGACAGCGACCTTGACGGTCGAGGCGTCGATGCTGGCTGCGACACCGCAGACGGCGTAGCCGGAGGCCGGGTGGGCGAACTTCTCGTAGGCTGATGCGCCACTGGCGGCGGGAAGCTTGATCGCTGTTAGAACCTCATCCGGCTCGAGTGCCGTCGTGAGGATGTCGATGAAGAAGTCATCGACGCCGATCTCGCGGGTGCCGTTCGGCCCCTGGGCGACGAGCGTCGCGCCGAGGACGAGCAGCGCTGCCGGTGCGTCGGCGGCAGGGTCGGCGTGCGCGGCTGCGCCACCAACGGTGCCGCGATTTCGCACCTGTACGTCGCCGACCTTCCCAACGGCTTCGTAGAGCGCGGTGTACGCCTTGACGGCGTCATTGTTCAGGAAGTCGTTGTAGGTGACGCCGGCACCGATGGTCAGGCCACCGTCTGCCGAGATCTGCTTGAGCTCGTCGACCCTGCTGATGTCGACGAGCACTTCTGGCGCGGCAAGTCGCAGCTTCATCGCTGGTAGCAGCGAGTGTCCACCGGAAAGGATCTTGGCCTCCGGGTTGGCCTGCAGGATGTCGACTGCCTCCTGGACGGACGATACCCGCTTGTAATCAAACGGTCGTGGATACATGACTGTTCCTCCCTAAGCCTGGTCGGCTGTCGCGTTCTGAATCGCCGCCCAGATGCGGGGCGGAGTCAGCGGCATATCTGTGTGATGAATGCCAAGTGGCGAGAGCGCATCGCAGACGGCGTTGACGTACGCCGGAGTTGACGCGATCGTGCCGGCCTCCCCGGCTCCCTTGACGCCCAGCTCGTTGACTGGTGACGGCGTGACAGTGTGGTCGAGCTCGAACATCGGGAACTGATCGGCGTGTGGCACAGCATATTCCATCAGCGTACTGGTGAGGAGCTGGCCGTTGTCGTCGTAGACCGCGCCTTCGACCATCGCCTGTCCGAGCCCCTGGACGATCCCGCCCTGCAGCTGTCCGGCGACGACCAGCGGATTGACGATGTTGCCAACATCGTCTACGGCGACGTAGCGGACGAGCTCGGACTTGCCGGTCGTCGTGTCGATCTCGACGACGGCGATGTGGGTGCCGAACGGGAACGTGCAGTTCGGCGGATCGTAGTAGGTTGTCTCATCGAAGAACGGCTCCATACCGTCCGGCAGGTTGACCGGGACAGCCGCAGCGAGCGCCAGCTCCTGGATGGTCTTGACCTGATCCGGCGAGCCCTTGACTGAAGCCTTGCCGTTTGACCATTCAATATCCTCGATGTCGACCTCCAGCAGGTGGGCTGCCAGACGGCGGGCCTTGTCGACGATCTTGTTGGTCGAGCGGACGATGGCCTCGCCGCCGACGGTGAGGGAGCGGCTGCCGTAGGTACCGTATCCGAACGGTGTGCCGAGGGTGTCGCCGTACTTCAGCTGGACGTCCTCGATCGGGACGCCGAGCTTGTCGGCGGCGACCTGAGCGAAGGTTGTCTCGTGGCCCTGACCGTGGGGCATCGAGCCGGTTGTCACGACGACCTTGCCGGATAAGTGCACCTTGACGTTGGCGCTCTCGAAGAGGCCAGCGCCCCAGCCCTCGCTGGTGATGTATTTGGTCGGCGCGATGCCGCAGACCTCGACGTAGGTCGAGAGGCCGACGCCGAGCAGGCGCTTGTCGCCGGATTCGCGGCGGCGCTGCTGCTCGGCACGCAGGTCGTCGTAGCCGATCATCGCGAGCGCTTTGTCCAGCGCGGCCTCGTATTCGCCGGAGTCGTACGGCAGCATGCCGATGCCGGTGTCGTACGGGAATTCTTCCGGCTGGATGAAGTTGCGGCGGCGGACTTCCGCCGGGTCCATGCCGATCTCGTTGGCCACGAGGTCCATGACCCGCTCGATAACGTATGCGGCCTCAGGTCGACCAGCACCGCGGTAGGCATCGACCATGGCGGTGTTGGTGAAGACGCCCTGCACCTCGCAGTAAATCGCCGGAATCTTGTAAACACCGGCGAGCATGCGGCCGTAGAGCGTCGTCGGGATGCCGCCGGACGCAGTTGAGAGGTATGCTCCGAGATTGGCGAGCGTGTGGACGCGGAGCGCGGTGACCTTGCCGTCGCGGGTCGCGCCGATCTCCAGTTCGGTGATGTGATCGCGTCCTTGTGCTGTCGCGGCGTTCGCTTCGCTGCGAGTCTCGATCCACTTGACGGGTCGTCCCAGCTTGCGAGCCAGCCAGCCGACCAGGACGTACTCCTGGTACATGAAAATCTTCGCCCCGAAGCCGCCGCCAAGGTCGGGCGCGATGACGCGGATGTTCTGCTCGGGCACTCCGAGGATGAACGCAGCCATCACGAGACGATGGACATGCGGAGCCTGGCTGGAAAGCCAGAACGTGAACTCTTCGGTGCCGGCTGAGTACTGGGCGATTGCGCCGCGGTTTTCCATTGGGGTTGCGATCATGCGCTGATTGCGGAGCTTCTGCCTGATGACGATCTCGGCATCGCGGAGCCCTTGCTCAGTTTCCTCCTTCTTGCCGCAGTTCCACGAGAAGACGATGTTGTTCGGCGCGTTCTCGTGGAGTTGTGGAGCGCCCGGTTGGACCGCCTTCTCGGCATCCGACACGCCGGGAAGCTCGACGAGGTCGAGCTCGATCGCGTCGGCGGCATCGCGCGCCTGTGCGAGGGTCTCGGCAACGACGACCGCGACCGGGTCGCCGACCCAGTGCGCCTCGCCCTTGGCGATCGTATAGGGCGTATTGATGTTGTTCTCTACGCCAGCGGCCTGCCAGGCATAGGGGAGTGGCGGGAGCTCGATATCCTCACCAGTGAACACACCAACGACACCGGGCATTTGCTTGGCGGCGTTGGTGTCGATTCCACGGATTGTGGCGTGCGCGTACGGACTGCGCACGATCGCGACATGCGTCATGTTGGCCAGGACGATGTCTTCCATGTAATTGCCGCGACCGGTGATGAAGCGAGGGTCTTCCTTGCGCTTCATTGCCCTGCCGATATATGGCTGTTGTTGCTCGACTGCGACCACGTTCGCCTCCTCTTGCTACACACGACAGGTCAACAAGAACAGTTGGGAGACGAGACGCGGGCTAGTCGTCGCCGGATGTCTGCCCCGCCATCTTGTTCGCGGCGTACTGGATCGACTTGACGATGTGCTGATAGCCGGTGCAGCGGCAGATGTTGCCGTCGATTGCGTGGCGAATCTCGGACTCAGATGGATTGGGATTGCGCTGCAGCAGATCGACTGTCGTCATGATCATGCCCGGCGTGCAGAAACCACACTGCAGCCCGTGCTCTTCCCAGAAGCCTTCCTGGATCGGGTGCAGCTCGCCATCCTTGGCCAGACCCTCGATCGTTGTGATCTCGGCACCATCCGCCTGCGCGGCAAGGACCGTGCAGGACTTGACAGCGAGGCCGTCCATCATCACCGTGCATGCGCCACACTGGCTGGTGTCGCAGCCGACGTGCGTGCCGGTCAGACCGAGGTCCTCGCGGATGAAATGCACGAGCAAGCGCCGAGGCTCAACATCTGCCTCGCGCTTCTGGCCATTCACCGTAATGGAGACGTGTTGCTTGGTGATCGGTTCGGTTGCCATGTTCCCTCCTTCATTAGAGACCATTCCCCGCCCGAATCGATGGAGCGCGCCGTCGCGCTAAGGCGTTCGAGAATGGGCCGGCCGCAAGCATTACCGGCCTGCTTCTCTTTAGACCGCTTGTCGGCGGTCGCGTCAAGAATATAAGACCAATGAACGCGTCGGCATCGTAGCACGGCGACAGTCGGGGTCAATCAATCATTGAGTAGGCGTACGGTCGAATATCACCAACCGTAGGGGATATTGCGGCGGGATGAGAGTTCGGGATAGACGCCGCTTTCGATGAGGTGAGCGGCGCGCATGCGGAGCGCCTGTACCTCCAATGGGTCGATGTGGGGCGCGAGGAGATCGGTGATCGCCTGGTCGTCGTGGATGCGGGTGAGTCCGGCGATGAGCAGCGGGGCGATCTCTTCGCCGCAGAAGTCCCAGATGACGGTGCGTAGCTTGGGTTGCATATTAAAGGTCAGGCCGTGGTCGATGCCCCAGATTTTGCGCTGACGGACGTCGCGGAAGCAGTGGCCGGCCTTACGGTCGGCGTTGTTGGTGACGAGGTCGAACAGCGCCATGACGCGAAGTTCGTCCTGATGCTCGGCGCGGAAGTCGAAGTAGTGCGAGTCTGTTTCCGGCTCGACGTATTGCTGGACAGTGCCGATGCCATGCGGGCCGTCGCGAATGACGGTCGGCGGGATGAAGGTCCACCCCAGTTCAACCGAGAGCAGGTAGGACGCCAGTTCGCGTTGATAAAGCGTGCCGGATGGGAAATCCCAGAGTGGGGTTTCACCGGCGCGCGGCTTGTAGATACCCAGCATTGGCTCGGCGGAGTCGCCCGCCTCCGGGTCGGCAAGGACAACGGCGAACGTGTAGTTCGACCCCCAGGGCACAAGCTTGCACTCGGTGATCGCCCACGACCGCAGGCGGTCGATGGTCGTCGCGCGGTCTTCGCACTGACCGGAGGCCTGCTCGTTCATGTCTGCTCCGGGATCAGTGCTACTCATTGGCTCGGTGCGGTACTGAGACGGCTTCAACCGAACGCGGCGCACCAGAAAGAACGTCGGTAAAGAAGGCGCGCGCGTCGGCGGTGATGTCGTCGAGCAAGACCGAGCGCAGGCGTTCGTGCTGATGCAGTGAGACCTCGAACGTGCGGCGTTGCTCCAGCGCGTACTCCCCAGCCGTCTTTTCGAGGACGGGAATCGCGTCGATCGTCCAGCCGATGCTCGTCTTGCGCTTCTTCAATTGCATCTGCAGGACGTAGAACGCGGCGTGGATCGGCTGGTCAGTTTGCTCGTGGGTCAGCATATATTGAAACTGGAAGCCAACGCCCTCGTCCTCAGGGCGCAGATCGCGCCCGTGGATGGAGAGCGAAGTTGACTCACTCAACCGCTGGTGCACGTCGTGGCCGAGCGCGAGAATGAGATTGCGATACGTGTTCCAGACTGGAATACGAGGGTCGTAGGGGGCTTCTGGGGGCATTTCGCTTCCTGCAATCGTCGAATGCGAGTCATCGAGATTGTACCAATGCGTGGCTGATGGCTCCGCGTGTGGCCAAATCCCGAGGGGATGTGGGGCCATTTGCTATACTCCGGCCCAGCGATGCAGGCCGTATGTAAGGTAGTTTGACCAGTGCGAGTGACCGTCGAGCGCATTCCCGGGAGTTCCGTCGAGCTTGATATCTACGCGGACGATGTCGAGTTTGCAGAGGCATATGAAAAGACCCTGCGAAAGGTCTCCAAGGGTATTTCTATCCCTGGGTTCCGCAAGGGTCGTGCTCCGCGTGCCATCGTCGAGCAAATGGTTGGCCGAGACGCGATTGTCGACGAGGCCGGCCGCGACATGATGGATGACCTGTATCGTCGGGCGATTGAGCAGGAAGAGCTCGTGCCGGTCGGTGATCCACGGGTCGGTATCCTCCAGCAGGAGCCAATCGGTTTCAAGGTGACGATCGAGGTCTTCCCGACCGTCGAGCTGGGCGATTACGCCAGCGTCCGTGTCGAGCCACGCGAAGTGGAGCTCGAAGAGGACGAGGTGCAGCAGGTCCTTGATCAGTTGCAGAAGACCAACTCCGAATGGGTCTCGGTGAGCGAGCCGCGCAGCCCGCGCGACGATGACAAGGTCATCATTGATCTGGACGTCTACGAGGGCGACGAGGTCTTCCAGGAGCCGGCCACAGACCAGGAGTTCGTCATTGGCGAGACGCCGCTGTTCGATTCGCTGGTCGAGTCGCTCAAGATGATGCTGCCCAATACGACTGGTGAGCTCTCGCTGGCGTTCGACGACGAGGACATGAGCGTCAACCCTGCCCTGCGTGGCAAGGAGCTGCGCTACGTCATCACGCTGAAAGATGTGCAGGAGCGCATCCTGCCCGAGCTGGATGACGAGCTGGCTGCCAAGGCCGGCGATTTCGAGAGCGTCGCGGCGCTGCGTGAGCAGGTCGAAAAGGACCTGCTGCGTAACAAGGCAATGGAAGCGCGCGGCGAGATTGCTACCGAGGTCATCAACGCGATGGCTGAGAAGGCGACGATCGAAGTCCCCTCCAGCATGATCGAGAAGGAGCTGGACGACGAGTTGACGCAGTTCCGCTCGCGCCTCGCTCAGCAGGGCATCGGCATTGATGACTACCTCACGACGAACGACCAGACAGAAGATGATCTGCGTGACGAGATGCGGCCCAACGCCGAGCGCCGAATCCGAAACTCGGTCGTGCTGCAGGAGATCGCGAAGGCTGAGAACTTCGAGGTTTCTGACGACGACATCAACGCTGAGATCAAGCGGCTGGCTACAGGCGCTGAGAACCCCGAGCGGCTGGAGTCGCTGTATCAGTCCGAGTATTTCCGCGGGCTGCTCGAGAACGAGCTATTCGACCGCAAGCTAACGGAGCGCGTCATCGACATCGCGACTGAGGGTCGCGGCGCGGTGACTGGCTCGGGCGCTGCGGCGCTTGAGGCTGAGTTCGCGGCACCGGAGGCGGCAGTCGAGGTCACTGAGGTTGCGGCTGACGCTGACGAATCAGGGGTCGACGCGGAGCAATCCGAGGAAGCCGAAGTCGTCGAAGTCGCGGACGAGGCTGACGAGGCGGAAGCTCCAGCAGACGACGCGGCAGCAGATGACGAGGCCGAGGAATCGGCTGACGAAGACGCCGCTGAGGTGAAGGAATAGGCCGAGCCGAAGCGCAGCCGCATACATCCACCAACAGACAATCACCGCCGACCAGTCGTGGTCGGCGGCGAAAGGACACCAAAGTCATGGACGACATCTTTTACCCGCAGAGTCTCGTGCCGATGGTCGTCGAGACGACGAATCGGGGCGAGCGCGCATATGACATTTACTCGCGGCTGCTGCGTGACCGGGTCATCATTCTCGGCACCCCGATTGACGATCAGATCGCGAACCTGATTTCGGCGCAACTCATCTTCCTGGATTATGAGAACCCAGAGCAGGATATCCGCCTGTATATCGACAGCCCGGGTGGCAGCGTGTATCACGGTCTGTTCATCTATGACACCATCCAGTCGCTGCGCTGCGATGTGGCAACATATGCCTGTGGCCTGACGGCCAGCATGGGCGCTGTGTTGCTGGCAGCCGGGACACATGGCAAGCGGTTCGCACTGCCGAACTCGCGCATCCTGATCCATCAGGGGTCAGCAGGTTTCCGCGGCAACGTCCCTGATATCGAGATCGTCGCCCGCGAGACCATGTTCCTGACCGATCGCCTGGTCCAGATCATGTCGCTGCACACGGGTCAGCCGTTCGATGTGGTGAAGCACGACACGGAGCGCGACAAGTACATGTCGGCTGAAGAAGCCAAGGACTATGGGCTCGTTGACCACGTGCTTGATTCTCCGAAGCTGCAGGCGTTGCGTGAATTGCGAGCGAGCCAGAACGGTAACGCGTCACCAAGCTCATCAGATCGTTAAGGGGACACTGCGATGTCGGGGTCACGAGGTGGACGGGTCCATTACCGTTGCTCATTCTGTGGTAAGGGCCAGGAGGAGGTCCGCCGCCTGATCGCGGGTCCGGGCGCGGTCTATATCTGTGATGAGTGCGTGCAGCTTTGCCGAGAGATCATCGAGGAAGAGGAACAACCGGCAGCACAGCCGGAGCCGACCTTCACGCGGATTCCGATCCCGAAGAAGATCTACGAGCAGCTGAACCAGTACGTCATCGGGCAGGATCGCGCCAAGAAGATTCTGTCGGTCGCGGTCTACAACCACTACAAGCGTGTTTCTGCGCAGCTTGACGACGACGAAGTCGAGCTGCAGAAGTCGAACATCCTGATGGTTGGTCCGACAGGCTCGGGCAAGACGCTGTTGGCGCAGACGCTGGCGCGCATTCTTGATGTGCCATTCTCGATCGCCGACGCGACTGCGCTGACCGAGGCCGGCTACGTCGGTGAGGATGTCGAGAACATTTTGCTGCGGCTGATCCAGGCTGCCGGGGATGTGCAGCGCGCGCAGACCGGCATCATCTACATTGACGAGATCGACAAGATCGCCCGCAAGTCGGACAACCCGTCGATCACGCGCGATGTCTCCGGCGAAGGCGTTCAGCAGGCGCTGCTGAAGATCATCGAGGGCACGGTTGCGAACGTCCCGCCGCAGAGCGGACGCAAGCACCCGCATCAGGAATACATCCAGATCGACACACGCAACATCCTGTTTATCTGCGGTGGCGCGTTCGAAGGGCTGGAAGAGGTCGTCAGCCGCCGGGTCGGCGTCGGTCGAAAGATCGGATTCGGCGACCAGCCGGAGGACACCTCGGTCGAGCAGGACGGCTTGCTGGCGCAGGTGACGCACGACGATCTGCTGAAATACGGCCTGATCCCCGAGTTCGTGGGTCGACTGCCGGTGGCGGTGTCGCTCGATCACCTGTCGCACGATGATCTCATGCGCATCCTCGTCGAGCCGAAGAACGCAGTGGTGCGGCAGTACCAGAAGTTCTTCCAGCTCGATGATGTCGAGCTCGTCTTCACTGCCGACGCGCTGGACGCGGCGGCGAAGCAGGCGGAGGAGCGCCGGACTGGCGCACGTGGTCTGCGGACGACGATCGAGGAAGTGCTGCTGGATGTGATGTACGAAATTCCGTCGCTGGAAGGCGTGCGGAAGTGCATCGTCAATGGCGACGTCATCAACAATCGCACCCGACCACTGCTGATGACCGTCAACGATCGCCCGATTGAGGTCGAGAAGACAGCCTGATCGAGCGAAACAACGAGTGGTGAATGACTGAGGGCCGGCATGATCGCTGGCCCTCTCTTCGTTAGTTTGCGCCGTTCTACAACCGTTCGGTGAGCGAGCGCGAATCTTCCGTACGGACAGGACCCGGATCCTGTCCTCGCGGGGTGTCCTCTGGGCCATGGCGACGCTCCCGGCTAGAATCCCGAGCATAGGCGCGGATTGCGGATTAGTGGGCGGCGTCTCTGACCTTGCGCAAGTCATCCATATGTTCACCGAAGTGATAGACAGTCGCCCCGAGGACGATGCGCGGCCTGACGCCACGCATGGTTTCGGCCTTGTGGATGAGCCGGTCGTAGGTGTCGTTGAGGTATTTGCGTGCTTGCGCCGGAGTGGCGGATCGCCAGGGGGCCAGCCGCTCTTCGTTCCAGGTGTCGCCATCGACGCCCTCCGGCAGCGGCCATGATGGACTCTGCCCGGCGGCGTAGCGTTCCAGGACGTTGACCGCTTCCTCATTCCAGTTGGCAATGTGAATCACGACATCCTGACCACGCCAGGTACCGACTGTATTCGGGATGCGTAAGGCGGCATCGGGGATTTCGTCGAGGAGTTGCCGGAGATCGACCCACGCCTGCGTGGCAGCTTGCATCATCTGAAGTCGCTCGTTGGTTGAAATAGGCATGTTGGGAAGCTCCTTCGTTCTTCAGCAGGTGGATACAGAAGTATGACCGACGCCAAGCTGGAGCGCCAGAAATGAGATACGGAAATCG